>DATFUN010000310.1:0-2310 GCA_035260805.1 Myxococcales bacterium
CGGGGATGCCTGCGCGCAAGCCCGCCGCTGCCTGGAGTTGATCGAGCGCGCGCTGGGCAAGCTCGGCGCCGATCGCACCGGCATCGTGCGCACGCGGATGTTCGTCACCGACATCTCCCGCTGGCAGGAATACGGCCGCGCCCACGGCGAATTCTTCGCCGCGTGCCCGCCCGCCACTACCATGGTGGAGGTCAAGGGGCTGATCGACCCGGCCATGCTGATCGAGATCGAGGCCGACGCGGTGGTGGCGTGACGCTATTGCGCCAGGTCGGGCACGAAGGAGCGACTGAAGCGCTGCTCGAGCGCGGCCGTAAGCTCGGAAGGCAGGCCGACCATGCGGGCGAGCTCGGAGGCGCGCTCGAAGCTGGCGGCTGAGAACCGGTACGTGGCGTAGAAAGCCGCGCCGGTCAGCGCCGCCAGCCCGAGCATGGGCGCGCCGGCCTGCCAATCGTGCTGGATCCCCAGGCTCATCACCAGTCCGACGACCGAGCTGATGCCGCAAGCAATCCAGAGCGGAGTGCGCACCCAGGCGAGCAGGACGGAGTTCCAGCGGAGCTTCTTGAGCTCGATGCCCCTGCCCGCGCTGCCCTTCTCCTCGAAGATCAGGAAGGAGGCGAGAGGGATGAGCGGCACGAAATTGACGTGGAAGAACCTGGTGCGAACGCAGAACAGACCGGCCACCCGATCGGCCTGGCCGAAGAGCCTCGTCCCGAACACTCCCATGCGGTCCCCCTGACCCTTGAGTGTCTCGCGATCGTACCGGAACGCGGGCGGGGCGTTCACTGTGGACAACCGACCCACCAGCGACCACCGCGCACTTTCCGCGTGGCGGCGGCCGTTTGGCGCTGGCCCCACCCGCCCATTCACGGCGCCGTACGCCAGCCCGCTTCTCGACAGAGCAGGCACGGATTTCTTGAACCTTCCCGCGCGCGGCTGTTAGCTTCCGGCTCTTCGAAACTCTTGAGAGGCCGACATGGAATTCACTGCGCGCGTCCGCGAGATCCTGAGCTGGTACCCGTCCGACAACCCAGGCACCAAGACCAACATCGCCCGCATGCTCAACCACGGCCGGCTGGCCGGGTCGGGCAAGATGGTCATCCTTCCGGTCGACCAGGGCTTCGAGCACGGACCCGTGCGCTCCTTCGGGCCCAACCCGCCGGGCTACGACCCCGAGTACCACATCCAGCTCGCCATCGACGCCGGCTGCAACGCGTACGCGGCGCCGCTCGGCTTCCTCGAGGCCGTCGCCGGCAAGTACGCCGGCCAGATCCCGCTGATCCTCAAGCTGAACAACAGCGACACGCTCTCCAAGGGCCACCCGCCCTGCTCCGCCGTCACCGGCGGCGTCAAGGACGCCGCCCGCCTGGGCTGCACCGCGATCGGGTTCACCATCTATCCGGGGTCCTCGGCGCGCAACACGATGTACGAGGAGCTTCGCGAGCTGATCGCAGAGTCGAAGGAGCACGGGCTCGCGTCGGTGGTGTGGAGCTATCCGCGCGGAGAGGGGATCACCGACAAGAAGGGCGAGACGGCGGTGGACGTGGCCGCGTATGCCGCGCACATCGCGTGCGAGCTGGGCGCCCACGTGGTGAAGGTGAAGCCGCCCACCGAGTTCATCTACCAGCCCGAGGCGCAGAAGGTCTTCGAGAAGTACAACATCCCCATCAAGACGCTCGCCGACCGCGCGCGCCACGTGGTGCAGAGCTCGTTCAACGGAAAGCGCATCGTCATCTTCTCGGGGGGCGAGGCAAAAGGCACCCAGGAGATCCTCGACGAGGTGCGCGGGCTGCGCGACGGCGGCGCGTTCGGTTCGATCATGGGCCGCAACAGCTTCCAGCGCCCGCACGACGAAGGCGTGAAGCTGCTCCGCGACGTGATGGACGTGTTCGCCGGGCGGAGCTGATCGTCCGGAAGGGCGACCCTGGCGCCGTTCCTTGCTAGTCCGCTTCGGCCGGTGGCCGCGCTTCGTGCCATTGCCGCGCGCTGGGCGCGAGCACCACTTGCAGCTCCTCGCCCACCCCGCCGCGCAGCTCGGGAGTGCAGGCGCCCTGGCCGCACGCGAGCCTGGGATCGGCCACCGGCCCGGGCTGGCCGGCCGGCAGCTCTGGACGCACCAGGCCGACCCGGCAGGCGCGACCATGCGGCAGGTACAGCGTGGCGCGCCCATCGAGGAGTCCGGCACGCGCCTCCCAGCTCGGCGGCGCATCTTCACCCGGCACCTGTTCGCACAGCGCGCGCACCGCGGGCGCGGCGCGCGGCTCTCCCCGCGGATAGCTCCACACCACCGACGCGAGGCCGTGCTCCTTCGAC
>DATFUN010000311.1:0-4950 GCA_035260805.1 Myxococcales bacterium
GCGGTGGCCTCACCTCGAAGACGCTGCAACAATGGCTGGACGGCGGCTCCGCCTGGACGCTCTGCCTGTCGGAGGACGGCGCGCTCTTCGATCCGGGGCACTCGGCTTCGCTGGCCATCTGCGGCGATCCGGTGCGCGCCTGCGCCGAGATGGCCCAGCGCGTGCAGCGCCCCGAGCCAAGGCCGGTGTCGATCTTGCTGGAAGCCGATCGCCGCGCCCGCGCCGCGCTCGAGCAGGCATTCGGGGTTGAAACGCAGCTCTCCGAGCCGTCGGCAGCGCGCGTCGTCGCTGCCGCCCTGCCCCGGGACGCCCTGCTCTTCGTCTCCAGCAGCATGCCGGTGCGGGACGTGGATGCCTGGGCATCCGCGGGCGAGGCGCGCGTGCTGGCGAACCGGGGAGTCAACGGGATCGACGGCGTCGTATCCAGCGCGCTGGGCGCGGCCGCGGCGACCGGGCAACCCACGGCGGTCCTGCTCGGCGACCTCGCCTTGCTGCACGATCTCTCTGGGCTCCTCGCCGCACGGCGGCTAAGCGTCCCGCTCGTCGTCGTGGTGGTGAACAACGACGGCGGCGGGATCTTCAACTTCCTGCCGGTCGCGCAGGCGACGGAGCGCTTCGAGGAGCTGTTCGCTACGCCGCACGGGCTCGATCTGTCCCACGCGGCCGCGCTCTGCGGGGCGCGCCTCTCCCGTCCGCGCACGGCGGCCGAGCTGCGCGCCTGCGTGCGGGAGGGGCTGGGCAAAGGCCTGCACCTGGTGGAAATCCGCAGCGAGCGCAAGGCGAACGTCGAGCGGCACCGCGAGCTGCAGCGCATCGTCGCCGCCGCGCTGGAGGCGCCGTGACGCTCTCCGCGACCACCTGGGGCGCTGGATTGCCGCTGGTCCTCCTCCACGGCTTCACCGGGGCGGGCAGCGCCTTCGATCACCTGCGCGAGCCGCTCGGTGCGCGCTTCCGCGCGACCGCGCCCGACCTGCCGGGCCACGGCAACAGCGCCGAGGCGACCGGCTGGGAGGAAGCGCTCGAAGAGCTGCGGGACACGCTCCCTCGAGAGCCGTTCTTCCTGGCCGGCTACTCGATGGGCGCGCGGGTCGCGCTCGCGTTCGCGCTGCGCCACCCCGGGAGCGTCCGCGCCTTGGCGCTGGAAAGCGGCTCGCCGGGGATCGAGGACCCCGAAGGGCGGGAGCTCCGACGCTCCGAGGACGCCCGGCTCGGCGCGCTGGCGCTCCGGGAAGGCGTCGCCGCCTTCGCGGCGCGGTGGGAGGAGCACCCGACGCTCGCTGGCTTGCGCGAGCTGCCCGCGCCGCTCGCCGCGGCGCTGCGCGAGCGCCGCCTGCGCAGCTCCGCGGCGGGGCTCGCCTCCGCGCTGCGCCACCTCGGAGCGGGCGCCCAGCCGCCGCTGTGGAACGAGCTTCCAGGGCTGCACGTCCCGACCTTGCTCCTCGCCGGCGAACGCGACGCGAAATTCAGCGACATCGCGCGGCGCATGGCCGGGCGCATCCCGGGTGCGCACCTGCTGCTCCTTTCGGGCTGCGGCCACTCTCCCCATCTCGAGTCGCCCGCCCGGTACGCCGAGGCGATCGCCGGGTTCTTCACTGAAGCCGAAGGAGAACGGACATGAAGCCGCAGTGGAAGGAAGCGCGCCGCTTCGAGGACATCCGGTACGAGAAATGGCAGGGGATCGCGAAGATCACCATCAACCGCCCCGAGGTCCGCAACGCGTTCCGCCCGCAGACCTTGTTCGAGATGTCCTGGGCGTTCAACGACGCGCGCGAGGACCCGGAGGTGGGCGTCGTCGTCTTGACCGGCGAGGGCAAGGAAGCGTTCTGCTCGGGCGGCGACCAGCGGATCCGCGGCGACCAGGGGTACGTGGGCAAGGACGGCGTCCCGCGGCTCAACGTGCTGGACCTGCAGAAGCAGATCCGCTCGCTGCCCAAGCCCGTGGTGGCGATGGTGGCCGGCTACGCCATCGGCGGCGGACACGTGCTGCACGTGGTCTGCGACCTGACCATCGCAGCCGACAACGCGCGCTTCGGGCAGACCGGACCCAGGGTCGGCAGCTTCGACGGGGGATTCGGCTCCAGCACGCTCGCGTCGATGGTGGGCCTCAAGAAAGCCAAGGAGATCTGGTTCCTCTGCCGGCAGTACGACGCGCAGCAGGCGCTGCAGATGGGACTGGTGAATACGGTCGTCCCTGTGGACAAGCTCGAAGAGGAAACTGTCAAGTGGTGCCAGGAGATGCTGGCGCTCTCGCCGATGGCGCTGCGCATGCTCAAGTGCTCGTTCAACGCCGCGCTCGACGGGCAGGCTGGAGTGCAGGAGCTGGCCGGCAACGCCACCCTGCTCTTCTACATGACCGAGGAGGCCAAGGAGGGGCGCGACGCGTTCAAAGAGAAGAGCAAGCCGGACTTCTCGAAGTTCCCCCGGCGCCCGTGATGGAACCGCTGGCCCAGGCAGCTCCGCCATCGGCGGGGATCCGCGTGTGGCTCCTCGCCGCGCGCCCGCGCACGCTGACCGCCGCGGTCGCTCCCGTCCTGGTGGGCACCGCGGTGGCTGCGGCCTACGGCGGGTTCCGCCCGCTGGCGGCGCTGGCGGCGTTGCTCACGGCGATGTGCCTGCAGATCGGCACCAACTTCGCGAACGACTACCACGACTTCCAGAGAGGGGCCGACACGCACGAGCGCGTGGGCCCCAGGCGGGTGACGCAGAGCGGACTGGTCGCGCCGCGCACGGTCCGCGCGGCGGCGCTGGCGACGTTCGGGGTAGCGTTCGTCATCGGCATCTACCTGGCCGCGATCGGCGGCTGGCCCATCCTGATCACGGGGCTCGCCTCGATCGCCGCCGGGTGGGCGTACACGGGCGGGCCCTGGCCATTCGGGTACCACGGCCTGGGGGACGTGTTCGTCTTCGTGTTCTTCGGGCTGGTGGCGACCGCCGGCACCACCTACGTGCAAGTGCACGCGGTGCCGCCGGCCGCCTGGATCGCGGCAGTCCCGGTCGGCGCGCTGGCCACGGCCATCCTGGTGGTCAACAACCTGCGCGACATCGCCACCGACGCGCGCGCCGGGAAGCGCACGCTCGCGGTGCGGCTGGGACCTTCGCGCACGCGCGCGCAGTACGTGCTGCTGCTCGCGGTCGCCTTCGCGGCGCCGTTCGCGCTGCTGCCGTTCTCGCGCCCCTGGGTGTTGCTGCCGCTCGCGGCGCTTCCTCTCGCCATGCCTCCGTTGCGGCTGGTCCTGCGCGGGCAGGGAGCGGAGCTGAACGCCGCGCTCGGCGGGACCGCCCGGCTCCAACTCGCATACGGCGCGCTGCTCGCCTTGGGGCTCGTCCTGTGAAGCTGACCTGGCAACCCATCCGGCTCCGCCTCCGCGCGCCGCTCGTCACCGCGCACGGCGAGATACGCGAGCGGGATGGATTCGTGGTCCGCCTCGACGAGGGCCGCGGAGAGGCTTCCCCCTTGCCCTGGTTCGGAACGGAGGACGCGGCGGCCTGCGCTCGCGCGCTCACCTACGCGGCGGAAGCGCTGGCGAAGATGCGCAAGCCGGAGCGGTTGGAAGAGCTGGCGCTGCCGCCCTGGCTGGACGCCGCTCCTGCGGCGCGGCACGCCGTCGAGCTGGCGCTGCTAGATCTGATGGCGCAGCGAGCTTCCGTTCCCCTCCGGCGGCTTCTCCATCCTCGCGCGCCGGGCGAGGTCCCGGTGAGCGCGCTCCTCGGTTCGCGGGAACCGGCCGCGCTGGCGCGGGAAGCGCGCGCCGCAGCCGCGGAAGGATTCGGGACGGTGAAGCTGAAGGTGGCGCACGCACCGATCGAGGACGATCTCGCCCGCGCCGCCGTCGTGCGCGACGCCGCGGGTCCGGACGTGCGCCTGCGCCTGGACGCGAACGGAGGGTGGAGCGAACCGTCCGCGCTGGACGCCTTGCGCCGGCTGGCGCGCCTCTCCATCGAGCTGTGCGAGCAACCTTCGCTGGAGGTCGAGTCCCTGCGACGGCTCCGGGGCGCGACGCCGGTGGCGATCGCCGCCGACGAGTCCGTGCCGCGCTCCGATGGCGAGCTGCTCGATGCGGTGGACGCGTTGGTGCTGAAGCCCATGGTGCTGGGCGGCCTGCTCCCCGCGCTTACGTGGGCGAGGCGCGCCCGCGACCATGGCCTGCGCGTCGTCGTGACCACCTCGCTGGACGGGACGCTCGGGCGGCTCGGCGCGGCGCAGCTCGCGGCCGCCCTCCTCGCCGAGGAACCGATGCCCGACGCCGGGCTCGCCACGGGGCACTTGCTGGAGAACGACGTGTGCGAGGACCCTGCTCCTCCCGCGCGCGGGCGCATCGCCCTTCCGGAGAGCCCCGGCCTCGGTGCGCCGTGATCGAGTGTCCCGTCGCGCGCGCCGCGCTGGCACGCCCCCAAGCGGCGGCGCTGGTCTGGGAGGGCCGGGCCACGACGTATCGGGACCTGGACGCGCTCGTCCGCAGGTGGCACGGCGCCCTGCTCGCGAGCGGCGCCCGGCGGGCGGTGGTCCGCGGCGAGAACACGCCGGAGCTGGTCGCGCTGCTGCACGCATCCGCGCGGGCCGGCGTGGAGCTGGCGCTCTTGAACGCCCGCCTCGCGGACGCCGAGGTTCCGCCGCTCCTCGATCGGCTCGGCCCGGCGCTTCGCCTGGGCGCGCTGCCCGGGGCGGTTCCGCTGGAGGGGTTCGCGGCCGATGCCCGGCCGGCAACACCGGGCCTGCTCGATCCCGCGCGTATCCACACCATCCTGTTCACCTCCGGGACTACCGGGCGCCCCAAGGCGGCGCAGCTGTCCGTCGGCGCGCACCAGGCGAGCGCCCGCGCTTCGATCGAGACCCTGCGCATGGACGACGGATCGTCGTACCTGTGCAACCTGCCGCTGTTCCACGTCGGCGGCATCGCGACCGCCGTGCGTTGCGCGGTGGCCGGAGCGGCGCTGGTCCTGCACCGGCGG
>DATFUN010000312.1:0-2435 GCA_035260805.1 Myxococcales bacterium
GTGAGGGTGAAGGGCTCGCCGAGCGTCACCTCCTCCTTGTCGGGCCGGGCCGAAAGCGCGAACGGGTGCGCCGTCGGCCGCGCCTGCGCATCGGGGGCGGCCGCCGCCGCGGCGAGAAGCAGCGCGATCACCTGCGCCTCCCACGCGCGCGGAACAGCGCGGCCAGGGGAGCCACGTAGTCGTCGCCAGGCTTCACCCGCACGGCATCGAGGGACAGCTTGCGGAAGGTGCGCTCGCGCCGGTCGCGCGCGTCGCGCGCCGCCTGCGCGTACGCCGCGCGCGTGCGCCGGTCCGACAGGTCGACCCACACCGTCGCGCCGGTCTCGGAGTCGGCCACGGGCCACAGGCCCGACAGAGCTCCGGTGGGCAGCTCGTCCTCGACCGGGTCGCTCACCACCACGGGAATCACGTCGTGCCGGCGTGCGCACACGGCCAGCGCCGCCTCGTAGTCGGCAGAGAGGAAGTCGCTCACCACGAACACCACCGCGCGCCGGCGCAAGAGCCGGGTCACGTCGCGCAGCGCCAGGGCGACGTCGGTCCCCTGTCCGCGGGGCCGGAACGCGAGCGCCTCGGAGATCAGCCGCAGCCCGTGCTTGCGCCCGCGGCGCGGCGGCACGAATCGCTCGACCCGGTCGGTGAAGAGGAGCAGGCCGGCGCGGTCCCCGTTCTCCAGCGCGCTGAAGACGAGCAGCGCGGCGATCTCCGCCGCCACTTCCGCCTTGGCCTGCGCGGACAGCCCGGCGCTTTGCGACGCGCTGCGGTCCACCGCGATCAGCGCGGTCAGCTCCCGCTCCTCGACGAACACCTTCACGAACGGCTCGCCGATGCGGGCGGTCACGTTCCAGTCGATGGCGCGGATCTCGTCGCCCGGCTGGTAGGGCCGTACCTCGCTGAACGCCATCCCCCGGCCCTTGAACACGGAGTGGTACCCGCCCGCCAGCGTGTCGAGGACAGCCCTGCGGGTGGTGATCTCGATGCGCCGGATCTTCCGGATCAGCTCTGCTGGCGCTGGCATGTTCGCCGGGTCACGGGACTTCTATTTTTTCCAGGATGCGCTGGACGATCTTCTCCGAGGTGAGGTTCTCCGCCTCGGCCTCATAGGTGAGCGCCACGCGGTGGCGGAGCACGTCGTACGCGACGGCCTTGATGTCCTCGGGAGTGACGAAGCCACGGTGCCGGAGGAATGCGTGCGCACGCGCCGCCAGGTTCAGGTAGATCGTCGCTCGGGGCGAGGCTCCGTACTCGATGTATCCGGCCAGCTCCTTGAGGCCGCTCTGGGCCGGGTCCCGCGTCGCCAGCACCACGTTGACGATGTACTCCTTCACCTTCGGGTCGATGTAGACCTCCGCCACCGTCTGCTGCGCGCGCTCGAGCTCCTCGGGGCCGACGATCGGCTCGAGCCGCACCGGCGCCTTGCCGGCCACCCGGTCCATGATCTGCAGCTCCTCGGCGCGGGTCGGGTAGCCGACCTTCACCTTGAGCATGAAGCGGTCGACCTGCGCCTCCGGCAGCGGGTACGTGCCCTCCTGCTCGATGGGGTTCTCCGTCGCCATCACCAGGAACGGGCGCGGGAGCGGGAAGGTCTGATCGCCGATGGTGACCTGCTTCTCCTGCATCGACTCGAGCAGCGCGCTCTGCACCTTGGCCGGCGCGCGGTTGATCTCGTCGGCCAGGATCAGGTTGGCGAAGAGAGGTCCTTTCTTCACCGTGAACGACTGCGTCTGCGGCTGGTACACCTGCGTGCCCACCAGGTCCGCCGGCAAGAGGTCGGGCGTGAACTGGATGCGCTTGAAGGAAAGGCGCAGGCAGTCGGCCAGCGTCTTGACGGTGAGCGTCTTGGCCAGGCCCGGAACGCCTTCCAGCAGCACGTGGCCGCCGGTGATGAGACCCACCAGGAGCCGCTCGATCATCGTGCGCTGTCCGACGACCACCTGCGCGGCCTGTCCGAGCAGTTGGTCGACGAACCCGGACTCCTGCTGGATGCGCTCGTTCAGCAGACGGATGTCGGCGGCGGGCTGGGTGACGGCCAAATTCGCGAACCTCCGGCGGCGGAGCCTACAGCGCATCCCGCGTGTCCGCGCGGAAAAGCGCAGCGCCGCCGACGGAGGCGGCGATCCACACAACGCCTGAAATGCTCCGGAATTCCGTCCGCCTAGTTCGGGTCGTCCGCCGCCAGGTGGTGTCGGTACAGGTAGTAGGGGGCCGCGTCGCCGCGCAGGTCCACCGATCCGCTGCCTGATCCGCGATCCTGCGGAGGCGATTTCGGGTCCGGCACGCGGCCCTGCGGCCGCGCGACCTGGTTCGCCGCTCCTCCGTACCCGCCCTGCTTCTGCTGCGAGGCGGGCTGTCCGCACGGTCCGCAGCGTCCGCAGGGGTCGCACGCACCGAGCACCGCCACCGCTGTCGCGACCAAGGGTCGCTTCATGCGCGAAGGG
>DATFUN010000313.1:0-4750 GCA_035260805.1 Myxococcales bacterium
CGCCATTCGCCGTCGAGGTCGAAGTGGTGGGCGCGGGGATGGAGGTGGAGGTCGACACGTAGGTCGGCTTGGCGCCGTGGCCGCGGGCGCGCAGGAAGCGGGGGTCGCGGTGCCGGAACTCGCCTTCCACGCCGCGGGCCACCGCCAGGACGCGGCCGTCGCGCGACTGGAGCACGATGCTGCCGCGCACCGCCTCGCCCGCGGACTGCTCCAGGGTCAGCGTCGCCCGCAGCGGCCCCTCGGGCAACGGCTCGAGCTGCACGTACTCCTGGATGCCGATCGGGAACCCCGCCCGCTCGAGCTGGGTCCAGGCCCAGTAGGCGGCGAGCTGGAACGCGCCGTCGAGCGCGAGCGGATCGATCGCCCATTGCGTCCTGCGGGGCTCGCGGATCCAATCGGAGGGACGGCTCGTCTTCACCCACCCGACGATCCCGCCGGGCGTGACCTGCTCGATCTCCACGATCGCCCGCAGCCGCGGACCGTGGAAGGTGTAGCCGTCATAGAACTCGGCGAGCGCGAGCGGCAGCTGCGCCGGGCCGGACGGCGGCGCGGCGGGTGCGGCCGAGCCGAGCGCCGAGGCGACGTCGGCGCCCACGGTGGCGAACCCGACGTAGCTGGGGACGCGCGCGGGCTTGCCGTCCACCGACGCGGCGAGGCTCACCGACAGCTCGGCCTGGGGGCGCGCGTCGCCGCGCACCGTGACGGCCAGCTGCGCCGCTTCGGCGATGCGCACGGGCTGCTTGAGCTGGAAGTCGCGCACCAGGATGGGCGAGCCCGCGCCGGCGGTCGCTTCCAGGGCGGCAGCCGCGACCGCATCGAGCGCCGCGGCCAGCGGCAGCACCGGCTGGCCGGCGAGCTGGTGATCGTCGAGGTACACGTGGTTGCGGCGCGACACGTCGATTCGCACCCGGTGCGTGGTGCGGCGCTCCGGCCGCGCCGTGGCGAGCAGCACCGGACCGCGCGTTCCGGCCTGCAGCGCGGACAGCAGCGCCTGCTCTCCGATGCGGTCGTCGATGAACGGCACGCCCTGCTCGGCGAGCGCCGCGCGGGCGAAGCCCGGAAGGCGGGCGACCATGGCCGTGCCGTCCCAGGGCGGATACTCGAGAGCCAGCGCCCGGACGCCCTGGTGGACCTCCGGGAGGAGCTGCGCGGCGCGCGAGAGCGCCGCGTTCGCCGCGGAGTAATCCACCTGGCCAGCGTTCCCGAAGCGCCCCGCCCACGAAGAGACGAGCACCGCCGTGCGCAGCGGATCCTTGGCCGTCGCGGCGAGCGCGTTGGCGAGCCCGGTGAGCTTGGGACCCAGGACGCGCAGCACCGCCGCATCGTCCTTCGCCGCGGCCGCGCCGTCCTCGGCCACGCCGGCGGCGTGGACGAGCGCGGTGAAGGGGCCGAATCCGGCGCGGGCGCCGTCGAGCGCGGTACCTGCGGGAGTGGTCACGTCCCATTGCACGTAGACCGCGCGACCGCCGGCGGCGCGCACCGAGGAGAGCGTCGCCTCGACCTGCGCGTCGGGAGCGCGGCGCCCGACCAGCGCGAGGGCGCACCCCGATCCCGCCAGCGCGGCGGCCAGCCTGGCGCCCACGCCGCGCCCTCCGCCCGTCACCAACACCACGTCGTTCGATCCAAAAGAAAGCGGCTCTCCCGCCTCGCACGCCGCGAAGTCCGCCTCGTAACGGCGGCCGGCGCGCAACCCCACCTCGGGCGCGGCGTTGCCGGAGCGCAGCTCGGCGATCAGCGCATCGGCGATCGCTTCGGCGCCGTCCGCGGGATCGACGTCGATCGCCTTGACCAGCTCCTCGCTCCGCTCGCGCGCGAGCGCCTTGGCATGGCCCGCAAGCGCCGCGCCCAGCAGCGTGCCGGCGGCCGTTCCGAGCATCCCGTCCTGCGCAGTGGCGACCACGAACGCGCCGGCGTGCGCCCGCGCCAGCCGCTGCGACCAGAGGAGCGCGTCCCACGATCCCTGGCCGTCCAGGGTGGGGCCGGGCGCGAGGCCCGCGAGATGGACGACCGCCCCCGTCGGCCGCGCGGCGGCTGCTGCACCGGTCGGCGTGTCCAGATCGGCGACCTCGACCGTGTGCCCGAGCTTCTCCAGGCGGCCGGCGAGCGCCTCGGCGACGCCGAGCCGGTCGCGAGTGACGAGCACCCGTGGCGGAAGGGGGTTCTCTGCAGGCGCTGCGCCGGCCAGCGGGACCTCCGCCGCAACGGGCGCGAATCGCAGCAGCTCGGGCCCTGCCTCGGCCAGCGCGCCGAGGGCCGCCGAGAGCATGGGCGCCGCCGGAGCCGAGCGGGGCCCGACGAGCGCCGAGGCGACGTGGTCGATCAGATGCTGCACGGTGGTCTGCGGCCCTAGCAGCGTGCGCGGCAGCCCGCCGATGCCCGGCCAGGCCTTCTGGATGTCGCCGTCCAGCTCCACCGTCATCAGCGAGTCGAACCCGAGCTCGCCGGCCAGCGTCTGCGAGGTCTTGAGCGCTTCCACCGGGAAGGCGCTGATGCGGGAGACGAAGCCGAGGATCTGACGGGAGATCTCTGAGGTGTCGACGGTCGGGGTCGAGACCGGGGTCGGGGGGGAGATCGAGGTCGGGATCGAGGGGGAGGTCGAGCTCGAGGCCGGGGGCGTTGGGGCGAGGGCCGCTCGAACCTCGGCGGGCACCGCTACGCCGCGCTGGGCGAGCGCCTCGGCCTGTTGCTGCAGCACCTTGGCCTGGGTCTGCAACAGCGCGATCTGCTCGCGGAACAGGGCGACCAGCGGATCCATGTCAGCTCCATTCTGCATCGGGGCGGGCGCCGCGAGGACGAGCGGCTCGGAAGAGGAGGGCTGCCGCTCGATGGCCCAGTAGGGCTGGGTCTCGATGGGAGTTGGCGGCAGCGTGACGAGCTGCGCGTCGCGACCGTCGAACAGGGCGAGCGGCTCCACCGGAGCTCCGAGCGCCCAGAGAAGGCCCACCGCCTGCGCGAACCCGGCCAGGCCGTCGTCGTCGCGGGCGGCCAGTCCGAGCTGCGCGGTGCGCTGGTCGGAAGGAAGGGTCGCCTTTGCGAAAGCCGAGAGCGTGGTCCCGGCCCCGACGTTCAGCCAGACTCGTCCGCCCAGCGCCGCGGCGCGGCGCAGCGCCTCGACGAAGTCGACCGGCGCGGTCGCGTGCTCGACCCAGATGCGGCCGATCTCCGCCGGGTCGGCCGGGTACGACGCAGCGGTGATGCCGCTCACCACCCGCAGCTCTGGAGCTCGCACCCGCACGGCGGCGACCAGCTTGCGCACCGTCCCGGCCACGCCGGCGAGGAGCGGCGAGTGGAACGCATGCGAGACGTCCAGCGGCGTGACCTTGACGCCCGCGGCTTCGAGAGCCGCCGATGCGCGGCGGACCGCCTCGCCGGTCCCCGAGACCACCGTCTGGGCGGGATGGTTCAGGTTCGCGACCACCGCGCCTTCGATCCTGCGCAGCGCCTCGCGGACCGTCGCCGGGTCGGCGGCAGCGCTGGCCATCGCACCGGGGTCGTCGAGCTTCAGGCCGACCATCGCCAGGCCGCGGCGTGCAACCAGCCGCAGGCAGTCCTCGTCGGACAGCACTCCCGCGGCCGCCGCCGCCGCGAACTCACCCAGGCTGTGCCCGAGCAGCAGGTCCGGGGTGACGCCCATCCGGCCCAGCATCGCGTGCAGGGCGAGACCGACGGCGGCCATCGCCGGCTGGCACACCTGCGTCTGCATCAGCTTGCTCTCGGCGTCGGGTCCGGCCACCGCCGGGTACAGGAACGAGCGGAGCGTGCCGCCTAGCTGCGCGTGGAGCTCCGCGCCCAGCGCGTCGTCGAGTCGATCCAGCGCCTCGCGGAAAGCCGGGACCTGCTCGTACAGCTCGCGCAGCAGTCCGACCCTCTGCGCTCCCTGACCCGGAAAGAGGAACACCAGCCCGCCTTGCGGGAACGGACCCTGCGCAAAGGCGACGCCCGGCGCGAGCTGGACCGGGCCGTACGGTTGGGGCTCGTCGTCCGGGGAAGGCGGAGGCATCTCCGCCTCGCGCGCCTCGAGCGGCGGAACAGCGTCGTCGAGCCGCTGCCGCAGCTGTGCAAAAGAGTCGGCCACCACCGCCAGCCGCGCCGTCCCGTGGACCCTGGAGGCGAGCGTGCGCGCCACGTCGGCGAGACCGGCGCCCTCCTGTTCGAGTCGTCCCAGCGCCGCGGAGAGGTCGCGCGCATGCCGGGCGACCAAACCCGGTCGCGAGGCGGCGACGAGGAACAGCTCGGCGCGTCGCTGTCCGGCGCGCGCGCGACGCGCGAGCAGGCGCCCGGGCCGGGGCGCCTCCTCGAGGACGACGTGCGCGTTGGTGCCGCCGAATCCGAACGAGCTGACCGCGGCCCGGCGGGGATGTCCGTCGCGCGTCTCCCAGGCGGTCGGCGAGCTGGGCAGGAAGAACGGTCCGTCGCCCAATCCCAGCTTCGGGTTCTGCTCGGTGACCGAGGGCTGCGGTGGAAGCGTGCGGTGGTGCAGCGCCAGCGAAGCCTTGATCAGACCCGCGATGCCGGCGGCCGACATGGTGTGGCCGATGTTGGCCTTGACCGATCCGAGCGCAGTGCGCGCGCCGTCGCGGGGAGTCCAGCCCTGCTCGCGGAACAGCTCCGCCAGCGCGCCCACCTCGACGACGTCGCCCACGGTGGTTGCCGTGCCGTGCGCCTCGACGTAGCCGACCGACTGCGGCGGGACGCCGGCGTCCACGTAGGCCAGGCGGAGCGCCTCGATCTGCCCGCGTTGCTGCGGCGT
>DATFUN010000314.1:0-4762 GCA_035260805.1 Myxococcales bacterium
CCTCCCGCCGCGAACCGCTCCAGCTCGCGCTCGTACTCGCGCACCGCCTCGGGAGTGTGCTGCGCGAGGATGCCGCCGGCGGCGAGGAATGCCCCATAGGAGCGGCTGAGCTGCGCGTTGCTGAAGACGCCATAGCTGTACCCGTGCTGCTCGCGCAGGTTCATGTTCAGCCGGCTGGTGAAGAGGCCGCCCAGCACCTCGTTGGCGACCAGCATCGGCAGGCGGTCGGGATGGCTCGCCGGGAACAGCCGTCCCACCACCAGGACCTGCGATTGCGTGGTGCCCGGTTTGTCGATCGCGTCGATGAACCGCCGGTTGAGGGGCGGGAACGGCGGAAGCTTGAGCTTGGGCACCGATGTCGGGGTCCACCCGGCGAGGCGCTGGTCGAGGAGCTTCACGATCTCGTCGGCCGTGACGTCTCCGGCCACGGAGATGAGCGCGTTGTTGGGCCGGTACCAGGTCTGCCGGAAACGGCGCAGATCGTCGGCCGTGATCGACTCGACCGTCTCCGGCGTGCCCCCCGACGGCTGGCCCCAGGGATGCTTTTCGCCGTAGAGCAGCTTCGCCGCCTCGTCGGAGGCCAGCGCTCCCGGGCTCCCCTGCTTCTGCGCCAGCCCCGCGAGCTTGAGCTTGCGGATGCGGTCCACGTCGCCGGGCCGGAACGCGGGGTTCTGCAGCACGTCTGCGAGCAGCTCGATCGACTTGGGCAGCGACACCTTGAGCGTGTTCATGCGCACCCGGCTGGTCTCGTTGCCGGCGCCGGCGGAGAGCTCGATGGCCTGCTCGTCCAGCTCGGAGGCGAGCTGGGTGGTGGTGCGGGTCGTGGTGCCCTCGGTGACCATGCTGGCAACGAAGCCCGCCAGGCCGGTCTTGCCCGGCGGCTCGCCGTTGACGCCCGTCGCGAACAGGACGTCGATGGAGACGATGGGCACGGAGTGCAGCTCGCTGATCAGCACCCGGGCGCCGTTGCGCAGCTTGCGCTCGACCGGCACCGGCGCCTCGAAGCGCAGCTGCCTCGGAAGTGGCGGCGGCTTCTCGGCGCGGAACGGAGCATCGGGCGTCTCCCCCGAGTAGAGCGGAGGTCCCGATTGGGTGGTGGTCTGCGCCGCGGCCGGCGGCGCCGGGCTCGTGCCTCCATCGGCGGGGGCGCGCGCAGGATCCGAAGCGGCGGCGGTGGACGCCGGGGCGGGCTTCGGCTGATCGTGCGTGCACGCCACCAGCGCGGCGAGGAGGAATGCTGCGCTGCGGATCGGCGACATGGCTCGAATGGTCATGGCGCGCTCGCGGTCCGCTTGCCGGCGGGGACGGTGGTCAGCTCCAGGCGCCGGTCGTCGGGCAGGTACTTGCGCGCGAACGCCTGCAGGGACTCCGGGGTGACCGCCCGGTACCGCGCCAGGTCGCGAGGCAGGTACCCCGGATCGCCCAGCCACATCTCGTAGGTGTTGAGCAGGTCCGCCCTCGAGCTGCCGCGCTCCAGCGAGCGGATCTCGCCAGCGACGATCTTGAGCTTGGCCCGCTCGACCTCCTCGGCGCCCACGCCGTTCTGCTTCACGTCGTCGATCGCCTGCTGCAACAGCGCGCGAAGCTCGTCGGGCGTGTGCCCCGGGCGGGCGGTGGCCCCGACCTGGATCCATCCTCCCAGACCCAGCGACGGGTTGCTGGCATCGACGTTGCTCGCCACCTGCTTGTCGAGGATGAGCAGCTGGTACAGGCGCGAGGACTTGCCGCCGGCGAGCACCTCGCTGAGCACGTCGCCGGCGGGCTCGTCGTCGTGGAAGGGGACCAGGCCGTTCCAGACCAACTGGAAACGCGGGAGCTGCGCCAGCCGATCCTGCAGCGTCTCCTTCACCACCGACGAGAGCGGCTTCGCCTTCGTGTCGGGCTTTTTCACCTCGGGCCCGCGCGGAATGTCGGCGAAGTACTTCTCGATCAGCTGCTTGGCCGCGCCCGCATCGAAATCGCCCACCAGGACCAGCGAGGCGTTGTTCGGGCCGTAGTAGCGGCGGAAGAAGTCCCGCACGTCGTCGAGCGAGGCGGACTGGATCTCCTTGATGTCGCCGATCACGCACTCGTAATACGGATGCGGCAGCGGGTAGAGCACGTCGCACACGCGCTGCTGGGTGGGCCCGTAGGGCACGTTGTCGATGCGCTGGTGGCGCTCGTTGGTCACCACGTCGCGCTGGATCTTCAGCTTCTGCTCGTCGAGCGTGGGGAGCAAGAAGCCCATCCGCTCGCTCTCCAGCCAGATGGCGGTGGGCAGCTCGTTCGAGGGGACCGTCTCGTAATAGTTGGTGCGGTCGAAGCTGGTCGACCCGTTCATGTTCGAGGCGCCGATCTGCTCGAGGATCGCGTCGGGCTCCTTCGCGTGCTTGGAGCCGCTGAACATCATGTGCTCGAAGAGGTGGGCGAAGCCGCTGCGGCCGGGCGTCTGGTTGGCGGCGCCGACGTGGTACCAGACGTTCACCGAGACCTGCGGGATGCGGTGGTCCTCGCTGAGGATGACCGTGAGGCCGTTCGGCAGCTTGTACTTCTGGAATTTGAGGTCCGGATCGGCGGCGCGCGCGGAAAGCGCGCACAGCGCGGCGGCCAGGACCAGGACGCGGCGGAACACGAGCGGCCTCCTTGCCAGAGGAACGGCTCTCCTACTCCCCACCCTCCCCCAGCGCAAGCTCGGCCCGTACGTAGAGCGTGCCGCCCGCCTACTCCCCGATCGATCCAACGGACCACCGGCAGCCAGATTTCGGGAAGGCGTTTCACGCGAAGCGCGGAAGTTCGGGAAGCGCGGAAGGTGGCTGGTGGAAAAACGGTCTTCGCGCGCTTCGTTTTCCTTCCACGCTTCGCGTGAAACGTTTTTAGGCGAGTACGGAGGAGAGCCAGGTGCGGGCGTCGGATAGCTCGGCGGGGACCACCATGTGACCCATGGGGTATTCGCGATAGGTCACTTCGGCGCCCAGCCGCGTGAGGAGGTCGCGGGTGCCGCGGCCCACCTCGACGGGGATCAGCGGGTCGTGGACGCCATGCGCGACGAACGCCGGCAATCCGCCCAATCCCCCGGGCGGTCCCTGCGCAGCCGGCGGCGGGAGGCCGGAGAGGACCAGCACGCCCGAGGTCAGGTCCGGCCGGGGCAGCGCCACCGAGAGCGCGACGCCGGCGCCCTGGCTGAACCCGCCCAGCAGCGGGCGCGGGCTGCCGCGCGCGATCTCCTCCACCGCCTCGAGCGCCAGCCGCGAGGCCTCGGCCACCTCGGCGGGATCGAACGTGAACCCTCGCGGCGTCTGCTGGAGGTTGAACCAGGCCCTGCCGCCGAAATCGAGCGCGATGGGCGCCTGCAGGCTGACCACGCGCAGGCGCGGGTCCAGCTCGTCCCCGATGGCGAGGAGGTCGTTCTCGTCGGCGCCGAATCCGTGGAACAGGACCAGCGTCCGGTCCAGCCCGGGCGCGCGCGCGGGCAACTCGACGGCACGCAGCTTCATGCGGGCTGCAGCCCGAACGGGCACTCGCGATCCATGCGGGCTGAGAACCAGGGTTCGCGCGCGCCGTCAAGGCCCGCGAAACGCGGCCGTCAGGGGTTGGTCGGAGGGTTCTCCCCGATGCGCTCGCACCGATCGACCACCAGCTCGCGGCTCCGTCGATTGAGGTGGTAGTGGAAGCGCCATCCCTCGTGCCCCAGCACGAAGCCGCTTTCCTTCAGGTACGTCCAGAACTCGTCCTCGCGCGCGATCGTGCTGCAGGCTTCTCCCACTTCGTCCAAGGCGAGCCGGACGCGCGCCTGCACGTCGGGGGGGAGGTCAGGCGGTACGCTTGTGAAGACTACCGCGTACCCCATGGAAAGCTCCGGGCGCGCCCCCAGGCTCGATGGAGAGGATCGTGATGAGATGACGCTCCGGATTCAGCTCGTAACGCACCAGCCAGCCATCCACGACTTTGCACAGGATCGACGGCCCCGGAAAGAAGCCGCCCTGGAGGATCAGCATCTGCTCGGTGGCCTCGCCGATCCCGCCCAGCTTCTGGCGGACGCGCCGCCGCAACCCGACGACTTGCGCGAGTTGCTCGGTTGCCTGCAGGGTGACGTCGATCTGGTACATCGAGGCGAATCTGTGTCTGCGCCGTCCGTGCTGCCACCGACGCTGGGTGAAATCCCGGTTGATTCATTGGCGGATTTCGGACTGTTTTTTGGATGCAGCGCGTCAGTATCGCTTCCGCTGGGCCCGTGCGCGCTCGTACGCCGCCGGCGCGTCCGAGACGCGGCTGACCTCCAGGATCGCGAGCATCTGCGTCGGGCGATCGACGACGTACTTGAAGCGCCAGCCCTCCACGTCGACGTAGAGCGGGCTGTCGGTCAGCGAAGACCAGAAAGCGCTCGACGCCGAGACGGTCGAGAGGGTGTGGCCGATCTCGCGCAGGCGTGCCCGGAGGCGGCCGAGCGTCGCCGCAGGAACGGACCCGACCGCGCATCGCAGGTGGATGCGATAGGGCATTCGCAACATATGCGATGAGCGGGTACGAATGGCCTCGCACTCAGCGTGAAGTATCGAACAGCCAACGGAACCCGCTGAGGGTCCACGACTTCACAGTCACGGGGGATTGCGGACCCGGGCGCGGCAGAGCTCAGGCGTGCCACGCGGCGGCGAGGCTCATCGGCGGCGGCCCGCCCGGCCCCGCGGACGGAGTGCTCCCGGCGGCCCGGGCGCGCGCCTCGGCGACCATCGCGGCAAGCACCCCCGCCAACTCCGCCGGCTCGACCGGCTTGGCCACATGCCGC
>DATFUN010000315.1:0-2059 GCA_035260805.1 Myxococcales bacterium
CAGCTCGCGGGTGATCCACGGGTTGGGTCGCTGCTCGTGGGGCAGCCCGATGTTGAGCCCGATGGTGCGGCCGCGCCCCTCGGAGGCGCCGCGATTCGCGGCCTCCATGATCCCCGGGCCGCCGCCGCTGCAGACCAGGTAGCGGTGGGCCGGGCTCTGCAGGGACTTGGACCACTCGGTGATGCGGCGCGCCAGCTCGCGCGCCTCCTGGTAGTAGCGCGACAGCGGGCCGCTCTCGCCGATGCGCGCGGAGCCCAGGAACACGATGGTGTCGTGCACCCGCTGGCGGCGGAACACCGCGAGCGGCTGGAGGTACTCGGAGATGATGCGGAGCGGGCGGCCCTCGTCGCTCTCGAGGAACTCGAGATCGCGATAGGCGAGCGGCGGATTGGTGGCGTCCCCGGGCGCCGGCTCGTCGCTCATCGCAGGCTCGCGCGCCGCATCAGGCCAGGTTGTGGAAGACCTTCTGGACGTCCTCGTCCTGCTCGAGGCGGTCGATCATCTCGAGCACCTCTCGCGCCTGCGCCTCGGGGAGCTGCACCGGCGTCATCGGGATGTACTCCGACTCCGCCGAGATCGGAACGATCCCGCGCTCCTCGATCGCCTTCTGCAGACGGCCGAAGTCGGCGAACCCGCAGCGAAACACCAGCTGCGCGTCCCCCTTCTCGCCCACGCTCTCCCCCATCTCCTCGAGGCCATGGTCGATCAGGTCCAGCTCGAGCGCGTCGGCGTCGAGGCCGGCCGGGTGCAGGCGGAACACGCCCATGCGCCGGAACGCGAACCCGACGCTGCCGGTGGCGCCCAGGTTGCCGCCGTTCTTGCTGAACGCCGAGCGCACGTTCGCCACGGTGCGCGTCGGGTTGTTGGTCGCCGCCTCGACCAGCACCGCCACGCCGTGCGGCGCGTAGCCCTCGTAGAGGATCTCGTCCCAGTTCTCCGCGCCCTTGCCCGAGGCACGCGCGATCGCGGCCTCGACCTTCTCCTTGGGCATGTTCACCGCGCGCGCGTTCTGGATCACGCGCCGCAGCCCCGGGTTGTTCTCCGGGCTCGCGCCGCCCGCCTTGACCGCGATCGCGATCTCCTTGCCGATGCGCGCGAACGCCTTCGACATCTTGTCCCAGCGCGCGAACATCGTCGCTTTTCGCGTCTCGAAGATGCGTCCCATGCCCCGCATTGTGCCGGTGGAGCCCGAACCGGACAAGCCCGCCGGAATGGGGGTTCGCGCGGCGCGCCGATCCGCAGGACGAAGCCCGTTACGAGGGGTTCGCGTGGGGCGCGCGGATCCGGAGGGACGCATCCATTCCGGGTGCGCCCGGGGCGGCCGCAGGCAGGATGCCGGAGGCCGCCTGGATTGCAGGGAGCGGAGCAGGATGCGGAGCGACCGACCCGGAATGGATGCGTCCCGAAGGCATCCGCCCCCAGGCTGCTGGCGCCCAAGCGCGCCCCCAGGTTGCTGGCGCCCCAGCGCCCCTAGTGGCGAGCCGTCTTTGTCGCCGTCGCCGCCGCCGCCTTGGCCCGCGCCGCGATCCAGAACGGCGACATCGAGACCCCGCGGTTCAGCTCGAACGGAATCGAGCGGTCCTTGAGCGTCGAGTCGAGCCTCGCGTCGATGCCGTAGAGGTCCGGGCGGAATCCCACCGGTGCGCCGCTGTCCGCGTACGCCGTCCAGTAGAGGAAGTGGACCGGAATCGGCTCCGGCAACCGCAGCCGGCGCCACTGGCCGCTCAGCAGCAGGCTGTCCACGTGGCTCGTGTCCACCATCGCCACCCCGAGCAGCGAGTCGGCCAGCTCGGTGGCCCCCATGACCCGCACGCAGCCGTGGCTGTAGTCGCGCACCGCGTCGCTGAACTTCTCGCGCTGCGGCGTGTCGTGCAGGTAGACGTCGTACTCGTTCGGACACATCAGCTTGATGTGGCCGAGCGGATTGGTGGGGCCGGCGCCCTGGATCACCAGGTAGGGAATGCTGTCCGGCGTCAGCTTCTTCCACTGGATCTGCGAGGGATCGAGCGTGTCGCGCCGGCCCCCGGCGGTGATCGGCACCACGATCATGTTGTTCTTC
>DATFUN010000316.1:0-2961 GCA_035260805.1 Myxococcales bacterium
GTCCCGCCGGCGCCGCGGCCGCCCAGCTCGGTGCGGCAGGACTTCGCCGTGCTCTACGAGGACGGGCACATCCTGGTCTGCGACAAGCCGTCCGGGCTGGCCATCCACGCCGGTTCGGGGATCGTCGGCGACACGCTGGTCGATCAGGTGCGCGCCTATCTCGCACGGCAGGGGCTGGTGGTGCCGGAAGGCGAGTTCAATCCCAGCCCCGCGCACCGGCTCGATCGGGAGACCAGCGGCGTGGTGGTGGTGGCGAAGACGAGGCAGGCCATGGTGCGGCTCACCGAGATGTTCACTGCCGGCGAGCCGAAGAAGACGTACCTCGCCCTGGCGAAAGGGCGCTTCCAGCGCGACCGTGGCACGGTGGACTTGCGCCTGGCAGAGCATCAGCAGACTTTCGCCAGCAAGCAGCAGCGCGGCGTGAACCTCCAGGAGGCCGTCACCCACTGGACGAAGCTTGCGGGCGGCCCCGAGGCCACCTTGCTGGAGCTGTCGATCGAGACCGGCCGCACGCACCAGATCCGGCGCCACCTGGCGGCCATCGGACATCCGGTCGTCGGGGACGCCAAGCATGGCGACTTCGCCTTCAACCGCCGGGCGCGGTCGGCCTGGGGCGCGAAGCGCATGTTCCTGCATTCTTCCAGGCTCGCGCTGGCGCACCCCATCTCGGGCAAGAGGCTGGTGTTCGACGCACCGCTTCCGGGCGACCTGGCCGAGGTGCTTCCGAGGGCGGGCGTGGCATCGCCGCCCACACGGACGCACCCGAAGGAAGGATGATGCGTTCCGGCGCGTTTGTACCTATTCTCAGCGCGCCTTTGCCATGAACACCACCACCCAGTCGCCGCCGCCGAAGCTCGTGCCGCCGCTCTGGCGCCGCGTCTGGACGCGGCTCATGGCGGACCGGGGCCCGGGCAAGAAGCGGCTCTGGGTGCTCATCGCCATCCCCACCGGCGCGCTTGCCTTCGTCGGGATGGTCGCGCTGATCAGCGTCTACGCGGCCTTCGCCAAGGGTCTTCCCTCGATCGACTGGGCGCAAAGGTACCGTCCGCCGATCGTCAGCAACGTGATCAGCGGCGATCAGCAACTGATCGGGGAATTCTACGACGAGCGCCGGGTGGTGGTGCCGTACGAGAAGATTCCCAAGAAGCAGGTGCAGGCCTTCATCGCCAGCGAGGACGCCGGCTTCTTCGACCACGGCGGCGTCAGCTTCACCGGCCTCATGCGCGGCCTGTACCAGACATACGTGAAGCGCACCCGGATCGTCGGCGGGTCGACGCTCTCGCAGCAGACCGCCAAGGCGATCATCGCTTCTTCCGAAGGCGCCAAGGCCGTGCGCGTGCGCAGCGGCTGGGCCGGCGTCCGGAGGAAGGTGCGCGAGTTCATCCTCACCCGCCGCCTGGAGAGCAACTTCAGCAAGGAAGAGATCCTCCACCTGTACCTGAACGAGGTGTACCTCGGGCACCACTCGTACGGCGTGCAGGCCGCCGCGGAGAACTACTTCCGCAAGAACGTGTGGGAGCTGACGCTGCCGGAGATGGCGCTCATCGCGGGTTTGCCGCAGGCGCCCAGCGCGTACTCCCCGTTCGCGCATCCCGACAAGGCCAAGGCGCGGCGCGGCTACGTGCTGCGGCGGATGTTCGAGGAGGGGATGATCGGCGCCAAGCAGCGCGATGCAGCCGACGCCGCGGCCATCGAAGTGTTCCCGGTGCAGGACATCTTCCGCGAGACGGCCCCCTACGTGACCGAGCACGTGCGCCGCGACGTGGTGGCCCGCTACGGCAACCAGCGCATGTTGCAGGACGGCCTGCAGATCTTCACCACGGTCGATCTCGAGCGCGAGCACGACGCCATCGCGGCCACGCTGAAGGGCATCCTGGAGGTCGACAAGCGGCAGGGCTTCCGCGGCGCGCTCATGCACCTGGCCGAGAAGGACTGGGCGGACTTCGCGCAGAAGGAGGAGAAGTTCCTCCGCGGCGAGGGCAAGCGAGACGAGGTGGTCGCGGCGCTGGTGACCAAGGTCGACAAGGAGCAGATCTCCGTCGCCGTGGGGGAGGCGAAGGGCGTCATCCAGCTCGCTACCACCTGGTGGGCGCGCAAGCCGAACTCCGAGCTCAACTCCGAGTACGCGAAGATCACCACGCTCAAAGGCGTGGTGACGCCCGGCGACGTGGTGCTGGTGCGGGCCAGCGAGACCAAGGGCGAGTACCTGCTGGAGCAGGAGCCCAAGCTGCAGGGCGCGCTCATCTCCGTCGATCCGAACAGCGGCTACGTGCTGGCGATGATCGGGGGCTACGACTTCGAGAAGAGCGAGTTCAACCGCGCCTTCCAGGCCTGCCGCCAGCCGGGGTCGGCGTTCAAGCCGGTGATCTACAGCGCGGCCATCGAGCAGCGCGGCTTCACTGCCTCGACCATCCTGCTCGACGCGCCGATGGTCACCGACGACGAGTCCACCGGCAAGCGCTGGAAGCCGAACAACTACGACGAGGCGTTCCAGGGCGAGGTGCCGGTGCGCAAGGCGCTGATCCACTCGCTCAACACGCCGGCCATCCGCACGCTGCAGCAGGTGGGCGTCAAGGCAGCCGGCGCCTGGGCCCACAAGCTGGGCATCACCACCAAGATCAACGAGGACCTCTCGATGGCGCTGGGGTCTTCGTGCGTGTACCTGTGGGACCTGACGCAGGTGTTCACGCTGTTCAACCGGATGGGTCAGAGGCCCCGGCCCATCTTCACCCGGCGCGTGCTCGACCGCGACGGGCGCATCCTCGAGGACCACAGCTCGTTCTACGATCCCTGGACCACGCTGCCCGATCGCATCGCTTCCGGATACGCGAAGCTGTTCGAGCCGGTCGAGCAGGTGATCCAGCCCGAGACGGCCTTCCTCATGCACCACCTGATGGAGGAGGTCTGCAAGCCGCCGGGCACGGGCGGCCGCGCCGTCGCGCTCGGCAAGCCCGTGGCGGG
>DATFUN010000317.1:0-3418 GCA_035260805.1 Myxococcales bacterium
CGCGGCGCAGGTCCCGTGCGTCGATACTGCGCACCCGGGCCTCGAACACGATGTCGGCATCGGAGACGATCGCCAGCAGCTCGGCGCCGCTGGTGAGCCGGGTACCGGCATCGGCGCTGCGTCGCGCCACCGATCCGGTGACCGGGGCCACGATCGGCACCCGCACCACCCCCGACTGCGCCTGGGCGAGCGCGCGCCGGGCCTCGCGCGCCGCGCTGGAGTCGCGGGCCTCGCGCACCAGCAGCTCAGCGCCCTGGAGCGCCGCCTGCGACTCCCAGGTACGCCACATGCCCAGCGTCTGCCCGCGGGTGACGCGGTCTCCGGGCCGTGGGGCGAGCGCTTCGACCACCGCGTCGAAGGGCGCCTGGATCGTGACCTCGGTGGCGTTCTTCCACTCGCCCGGGGCGTCCAGCGCGCGCTCGAACTGGAGCGATTGGACCGTCCCCGTGACGACCTCGGGGCGGGCGGCCGGGCCCGATTCGCTGTCGTCTGCGTGGCGTCCGCAGCCGGCGGCGGCGAGGATCAACAGCGCGAGGCATGCGGTGGCCCAGGTTCGGTGCAACGGATTCACCTCCGGATCTCGGCCTGGGCGCGCGCCAGCTCGAGCTGGCCGAGCACGTCCTCGGCACGGTCCTGCGTGTCCCGCAGCGTCCGGCGTGCATCCAGCAGGTCGAGCAGCGGGAGCGCCCCGGCGACGTAGAGACTCTGTGCATGGAGCAGGTTGGATTCGGCCTGCCGCACCGACGCCAGCAGCGCCGGCAGATCGCGGGCCGCGTAGGCCCATTGTCCGAGCAGATCGGAAACGCCGCGGCGCGCGTCCTGCCGAGTGCGCTCCAGCCGCAGCCGCGCCGCCCTCACCGCCGCCTCGCGCGCTTCGACCGTGAATGCCGCCCCCGGCTGGATCAGCGGCCGGCGAAGGTCGAGCGCGACCGACGCTCCGGCGTCCTTCCGCAGCCGATCCGCGAAGCTGCCGCGATCGGGCGCCAGCTCCGGCGGACCCCAGTGCGTGAGGTCGGTGCCGGCGAACCCGGCGTCGGCGGTGAGATCGACCTGGAGGGACTTGCGGTGGCGCGCTCCGGCCAGCTCGAGCTCGGCGAGCGTCACGTCCGAGCGGGCCTTGAGGATCTCGGCGGACGTGTCCACGCGCGTGAACAGCGCCGCGGAGTCCGCCGCCTGCGGATGCGCCCGGTCGGCCGCCGAGGCTCGCACCGGCACGCTGGAGGTATCCGGGGCCCCGAGCAGCAGCGCCAGCTCGCGCGTGAGGGCGGCGCGATCGCGGCGATCGGCCTCGACGTCCGCTTCCAAGCCATGCTGCTCCAACTCGAGGCGAACCACGTCGGCGGTGCTGCGCGCCCCGGAGCGCGCGCCCGAGCGGATCGACTCGAGCACCCGCGTGGTCCACTCAACGCCGGCCTCGTGTCGCTCGATGCGCGCCGCGCTGCGCAGCATCCCCACGGCCACCTCCGCCGCGCGCAGCCCCGCGTCGCGTCGCGCCGCCTCGAGATCCTGCGCGGCGCTCGCCGCCACCGCGTGGGTCCGCAGCTGCTCGCGCCGCCGCGTGCCTCCGTCGGCGAGCGGAACCGTCCCGACCAGCTTGAGATCGTACTGGCCGAGGTTGGTAATGGCGGGATCGTAGAAGCCTTTGGGCGCCACCAGCAGCCCGGAGTGAATGCCGACCTCGGGCTGCCGGTTGCGTCCGGCGGCGCGCGCATCGAGTCGTGCGGCCAGGGCGTCTTCGCGCGCCGCGAGAACCTCGGGGGCGACGGCCATCGCGCGGCGGGCGCACTCCAGCACGGTCAGCGAATCGCCGGAGTCGGATATCGGCCCACCGTTCGCGGGCCGGCCCGGAAGGAGGAAGCCACCGGCACAGATCGACAGGGCGGCCGCGAGGAGGACCCGCCTGGCGACCGGACGCTGCACGCTCAACGGCTCTCCTCTCCGAAGGTTCAGCAGAATGCGACCCGCGCGCCCGGCGCTGGAGGACGGAGACCCGCAACCCTTGGGAAGGTGGATGCTCCGACTCCGGCCGCGATTCGCTCCAGCGCGCGTGCGATGCCGATGCTCCGGAGCTCAACCGTAGACGGCCCGGCAGTTTAGAGTGCCTCGGCCGTGTCAATCCAGCGTCATCGGGAATCCCCCGACGGATTCGGGGGCCCATGCGTGCAGGCGCGACCGGCCCAGGTTCGCTAAGATGCCCGCGGCTTCACGACCCCCAACCCCCCGAGGACCACGGATGGTCGTCTTCGTTCGCAGGCTGTTCCCCGTCGCGCTGCTGGCCATGGGACTCGCGATCTTCGGCTGCCAGACCCGCCAGGCGGCCCCGCCCGCCCGCCTGCACCCGCCGCAGCTCGACCTCCGCAAGGAGATCCAGGAGCTGGTCACGACCGGGATCCCGCTGCTGGTCTCGGACGACACGGTCGGCAGCGGTGCGGCCTGGACCCACACGGTCGAGCTCTACGACCGCCGCCACCACGACCCGGTGTGGATCGCCCAGGGACAGCTCGGCCCCCGTGCGGCCGAGCTGCTCGAGGCGATCGACCGCGCGCCCGAGGTCGGGCTCGACCCGCGCGACTACCAGGCCGGGCCGCTCCAGCAGCTGGTCGACTTCGAGCGCCGCCCCGATTCCACCGCGCTGGCGTTCCGCCCGCGCATGCAGGCGCGCTTCGACGTGCGCGCGACCTACGCGCTGATGCGGCTGGCCGGCGATCTGCGCCACGGCCGGCTGCCCGGCGACACGCTCGACGCGGACTGGATCCATCGCGGCGAGGGCGAGTTCTGGAAGGGATTCCTCGATCAGGTGGGACAGGCGGATCCCCGCGCGATGCTGGCGGCGCTGGAGCCGACCGACAGCGGCTACGTGCGGCTCAAGGCGGCGCTCGCGCGCTACCGCGCCGCCGGGGCCAGCGGCGGCTGGCGTGCGATCCCGCCCGGACCCTCGATCGGCCGCGGCGCGCGCGGCAGCCGGGTGGCGCTGCTGGTGCGGCGGCTGGGCGCCACCGGCGATCTGCCTGTCGTCGTATCCGACACGGTGATGAACGCGGACCTCGAGAAGGCGGTGGGCGAGTTCCAGAACCGCAACGGCATCCCGCGCAGCGGCGTGGTGGGCGAGGCCACGCGCGCCGCGCTCAACGTTCCGGTGGCCGAGCGGATCCGGGCGCTCGAGCTCAACCTGGAGCGCTGGCGCTGGCTGCCGCCCAACCTCGGCGCGCGCCGGGTGGTGGTGAACATCCCGGCGTTCCGCGTGGACCTGGTGCGCGATGGCCACGTCGAGCGCTCGATGCGCGTGGTGGTGGGCAAGAAGCTGAGCCCGACGCCGGTGTTCAGCACCGTGCTGCGCTACGTCGAGCTGAATCCGACCTGGACGCTGCCACCGAGCGTGCTGTTCAAGGAAGTGATCCCGGTGCTGAAGAAGCAGCCC
>DATFUN010000318.1:0-4955 GCA_035260805.1 Myxococcales bacterium
CTCGTTAGATGCAGCTCGTACCGGCATGACGATGCGCGGCGCGAGGAAAGTCGGGAAGGTGCACGCCAGGGTGGTCTTCGCTCTGGCCCTGGGGTTGTCCATGTTGGGAATGGGTACAGCGGCGGCGTCGGAAAATCCCCCGCCGCCCGACGCGCGAGCCTTCCCCATCGACATGCACCGCTTCCGGGTGCTCGATCGCGACTCCGGTCCCGTCAGCTACTACCGGATCATCCAGGACCCTGCCGTCGGGTTCTTCATCCGCGGCGTGTACACACCTGCCCTGGAAACCGTCACCCTGTTCGCCGACGTGGGAGACGGGATGCGCAAAGGGGTCGAGCGGATCCGCTTCCGCTGGCGGGTCTGGGTCCTTCCGGTCGGAGCGAACGAGTGCGTGCCTGGGCACGGAGACGCGGCGGCAAACGTCTACATCGCCTGGAAGCGTGGGCTGCGCTGGTACTCCGTCAAGCTCGCCTGGAGCAGCGGGGCAAAGGTGGGCGAGACCTGCGACAAGATCCGGAGCCCGCTGGCCGCTTCCGATACCATCGTGCTGCGCAGCGGGCCGCCGGTCGGAGCGTGGCACGAGGAGGAGGTCGATCCCGACGCGCTCTTCCGGGAACACTTCGAAGGCGGCAACCCGAATGCCGAGGTGCCCGAGCTGCAAGGGATCGGGATGCTCACCGACGGAGACCAGATGCACAGCGTGAGCGCGGGCGACTACGCCGACTTCGTGCTCTACAAAAGGCTGATCACAGCGTCGCGTTGATCTGTGATAGCAGGACTTCCGCCAACGCCGGAGGGTCCATGCAGCTCAACGTCAATGGAACGGCCCGCGAAGTGGACGCCCCGGGGGACATGCCTCTGTTGTGGGTGATCCGGGACGTGCTCGGACTCACCGGGACCAAGTTCGGATGCGGCATGGCCCAATGCGGCGCCTGCACCGTGCACCTGGACGGGCAGGCGGTCCGCTCCTGCGTGCTGCCGGTGTCAGCGGTGGCGGGCCGCATGGTCACCACCATCGAAGGGCTCTCGCCGGACGGGAGCCATCCGGTGCAGAAGGCGTGGGTCGACGCCGACGTCGTGCAATGCGGCTACTGCCAGCCCGGGCAGATCATGTCGGCGGCGGCGCTGATCGCGCAGAACCCGAGCCCCAGCGACGAGGACATCGACGCGGCCCTGGCCGGGAACATCTGCCGGTGCGGGACGTACCAGCGCGTGCGCGAGGCGGTGAGGAAGGCGGCGGCGCAGAGGAGGGCCGAGCGATGACGGCGCTCAGCAGGCGGCAGCTCTTGCAGCGCTCGCTCCTCTCCGGCGCGGGGCTGTTCGTCGCGTTCCATGTGCCGCGCAAGGCGCTCGCCGCGCCGGAACCGCCGGCCAAGAAGCCTCCGGACCCGAACGCCTTCGTGCGCGTGGCGCCCGACGACACGGTGACTGTCCTCCTCGCGCACTCGGAGATGGGACAGGGCGTCTGGACCGGCCTCTCGATGCTGGTCGCCGAGGAGCTGGATTGCGACTGGTCGAAGATCCACGTCGAGCACGCGCCTGCCGCGCCGGTCTACGCGCACCCGGCGTTCGGGATGCAGATGACCGGCGGCTCGACCAGCACCTGGTCGGAGTTCGACCGCTACCGCACCGCCGGCGCGATGGCGCGCGCGATGCTGGTCAAGGCGGCGGCGGCGCAATGGAAGACCGACGCGAAGAAGCTGCGCACCGAGAACGGCTACGTCGTGCGCGGGAAGGAGCGGCTCTCCTACGGACAGCTCGCCCTGGCCGCGCAGTCGCAGCAGCCGCCGAAGAAGGTCGCTCTCAAGGAGCGCAAGCGCTGGAAGCTCCTCGGCAAGCCCACCCGCCGCCTCGACTCTCCCGAGAAGATCACGGGGAAGGCGCAGTTCGGCATGGACGTGCGCTTTCCCGGGCTGCGGACCGCGCTGGTCGCGCGTCCTCCGGTGTTCGGAGGGAAGGTCAAGTCGTTCGACGCGGGCGAGGCGAAGTCGGTCCCCGGCGTGGAGAAGGTGGTGCAGGTCCCCAGCGGCGTGGCGGTGGTGGCGCGCGATTTCTGGAGCGCCAAGCGCGGGCGCGACGCCCTGCTGATCCACATCGACTGGGACCTGGGGCCCGGCGCCGGAGTGGACACCGCCGTTCTCCTGCAGGAATACCGCGACAAGGCGAAATCGAAGGGTCCGGGCGTCGCCGCCCAGAAGGGGGACGCGGAGGCGGCGCTCGCCACCGCCGCCAGGCGCGTGGTCGCCGAGTACGACGTGCCGTACCTCGCCCACGCGCCGATGGAGCCGCTCAACTGCGCGGTGAAGCTCGAGGGTGGCCGGTGCGAGATCTGGACCGGCACCCAGTTCCAGACCATGGACCAGATGTCCGCCGCGAAGATCGCCGGCGTACCGCCGGAGAACGTCTCCATCCACACGCAGTTCCTCGGCGGCGGTTTCGGCCGCCGCGCCACGCCCTCCTCCGACTTCGTCAGCGAGGCGGTGCACGTCGCCAAGGCGGCCGGCGTGCCGGTGAAGACGGTGTGGACGCGGGAGGACGACATCCAGGGCGGCTACTACCGGCCGCTGTTCCTCCACCGCATCGAGGTGGGTTTGGACGGGAAGGGCAGCCCGGTCGCGTGGAAGCACACCATCGTCGGCCAGTCGATCCTCGCCGGGACGCCCTTCGAGCAGTTCATGGTGAAGGACGGGGTCGACGCCACCTCGGTCGAAGGCGTCAGCGATTCGCCGTATCTCGAGTCGGTTCCGGCGCGCCTGGTGACCGTGCACTCTCCGAAGACGCCGGTGCCCGTCCTCTGGTGGCGCTCGGTGGGGAACACGCATACCGCGTTCGCGATGGAGAGCATCGTGGACGAGCTGGCGCACGCGGCCGGGCGAGATCCGCTCGACTTCCGCGCGGCCCTGCTCGCGGACAAGCCGCGGCACTTGCGCGCGCTCAAGACCGCCGCCGAGAAAGCCGGCTGGGGCAAGGCGCCGCCCGCCGGCCGTGCGCGCGGCCTTGCCGTGCACGAGTCGTTCGGCAGCATCATCGCGCAGTGCGCGGAGGTCTCCGTCGAGGAGGACAAGCGGATCCGGGTGCACAAGGTGACCTGCGCGGTGGACTGCGGGACGGCGATCAACCCGCTCGGCATCGAGGCGCAGGTGCAGGGCGCGATCGCCTTCGGATTGTCGGCGGTGCTGCAGAGCGAAGTGACGCTGAAGAACGGGCGCGTGGAGCAGAGCAACTTCCACGACTACCGCGTGCTGCGGCTGCCCGACATGCCGGAGGTCCAGGTGGAGGTGCTGGAGAGCGGCGCGAAGATGGGCGGCATCGGCGAGCCCGCCACCGCGCCCATTTCCGCCGCGGTGGCCAACGCGGTCTACGCGCTCACCAAGCAGCGGCTGCGGTCGCTTCCGCTGAGGCTCGCGCTCGCATGAGCACTCTCGACTGGCGGTTCCCGGTTCGGGGCTGGCGGTGGACTTTCGCAGCGCTTGCCCTTGCAGTCATCTCGTGTTCACACGCGCCCGCGCCCGCGCCCGCTCCCGCCGCGGCGCCCGATCCGGTCGCCTCCTTCGAGGTGGTCCGCGAAGTCCTGCAAAGCCCCCGCTGCGTGAACTGCCATCCGGTGGGCGATGCGCCCCTGCAGGGCGACGACGGCCACGTTCATCTGCAATTCGTCCAGCGCGGCCCCGAGGGACGCGGCGCCACCGGGCTGGCCTGCGCCACCTGCCACGCCCGGGCGAACCCGCCCGACAGCTACGGCGCGCACATGCCGCCCGGCGTCTCGACCGAGTGGCGGCTACCTCCGCCGGAGCACAAGATGGGCTTCGCCGGGCTGAACTCGCGCATGCTTTGCGAGCAGCTCAAGGATCCGAAGGGGAACGGCGGCAAGAGCCTGGCGGCGCTCGTGCACCACGTCTCGGAAGATCCTCTCGTCCTGTGGGGCTGGGCGCCCGGATTCGGCCGCCAGCGGGTCCCGGTGCCCCACGCCGCATTCGTGCGCGCGTTCAAAGCCTGGGCGGACGCTGGCGCGCCTTGCGCACCTGCACCTACCGCTCGGAATCCCTGACCGACCGGGCCGGCCGTCCCCGGGGAGCGTGCGATCGCTGACGTCTGGCCTCGACCAGCCTGGCGGCAATCCTGGAGTCCGGCCATAGATTGGACGCTGAGACGACGTCGGGCGGCCACCTCGGCCGCCAGCGCCGCCCGGCGGGACCCCGCATGCGGCAGCGGCGCAGGAATGGACTCCGACGGACCTTGCGCGGCGACGCGGACGACGCGTCGGGAAACGGGTGCGGCGCCGTGGCCGAGCCTCGGATCACCGTGTTCGGAGAAGCCCGCGATGCGCTGCTCTCGAAGTACGAGCAGCTTCTGAAGAAGTACGAGGCGCTGGTCGCCAAGTACGAGAGCACCTCCATCGAGGAGACGGGCGTCTACCAGCTCGGATGGTGGGCGCTGCGCACTTCGGCCAGCGGGCTGGCGCTGGTTCGCGACGGTGCGGTGAGCTTGACCAACCGCCGCTGGCAGGAGCTCGGGCGGGATGGCGCCGACACGGGATGGGAGCTGGTCGCCCCGCGCGAGGCGCCGCGGGCCTATGCGTCGTTGCACCAGCTCGCGATCGACGCGGCCGCCGAGATCCTGGCCGCGGATGCGCCGCCGTCTCGCGTGGCGCGGTACCGCCGCCCGGGCCGCGAGCAGGTCATCGAGGTGCGCGTCGAGCGGATCTCGTCGAAGCACGGGGTGGTGGCGCTGGTCGCGCACGACGTGACCGGGCAGGCGCGCGCGGACCTCGAGCTGCACAGGGCCGGGGAGGCGCTCCACCAGCGTAATCGCATGGAGGCGGTGGGCGAGGTCGCCTCGGGCGTGGCGCACGATCTGAACAACGCGCTCAACGTGATGCGCCTGCGGCTCGAGCTGCTCGGGCGCGACCTGCCCGAGGTCGCGCGCGGCGCGCACCTGCCCGCGCTCCTGCAGAT
>DATFUN010000319.1:0-5557 GCA_035260805.1 Myxococcales bacterium
GCGCCTGCTTGCCTCCGTGGCGATCGCCCGGTCTTGGAATGCCGCAGCGCGACAGGAACTCCTTGCGCGTGCCCCGGGCGCCTGCGAGGATCCCAGCCGTGCACAGCTACGACCTGCTCGTGATCGGCGGGGGGGTGAACGGCACCGGCATCGCCCGCGATGCCGCCATGCGCGGGCTGGGCACCATGCTGGTGGAGAAGAAGGACTTCGCCGCGGGATCTTCTGGCGCGAACAGCGGGATGATCCACGGCGGCATCCGCTATCTCATGACCGACCCGCAGGTGACGCGCCTCGCCTGCCTGGACAGCGGCTACATCCAGCGCATCGCCCCGCACCTGCTCTTCCGCATCCCATTCCTCTACCCGGTCCTCTTGGAGACCCCCGGGGAACCGTCGCTCAAGGACCGGGCCTTCTTGTACGGGGCGGAGTGCTACTTCGAGGCGTACGACCGCTACCAGCCGCTGAAGAACGGCAAGGCGCACACGCGGCTGACCGACCTCGAGCTGCACGAGCTGGAGCCGGGGATCGTGCCGGGGACGCTCGGCGCCGTCACCATGGACGAGTACGGCATCGATCCCTTCCGCCTGTGCACCCTGAACGCGCGCAGCGCCGCGGCGCACGGTGCGGCGGTGCGCAACCACACCCAGGTCATGCGCTTCTTGCGCGACGGTCCCGCGGTGGTCGGCGCGCTGCTCCAGGACCTGCGCACCGGCCGCACCGAGGAGGTGCGCGCCCGTTGCGTCTTCAACGCGGGCGGGCCTTGGGCGCCGAAGATCGCCGCTCTGGCCGGGGTGGAAGTGAAGATCCGGCCGGGAAAGGGAGTGCACGTCACCCTCGATCGGCGGCTGTCGAACTACGGGATCATCTGCAAGGCCGTGGACGGGCGCGACGTGTTCGTCATGCCGCACGAGGACTCGTCGATCGTCGGGACTACCGACGACGACTTCTACGGCGACCCGGACGACCTCTCCGTCACCCGCGACGAGGTGGAGTACCTCCTGCAGGCAGTGGAGCACACCTTCCCCGCGGTGCGGCAGGCGCGCGTCCTGCGCGCCTGGGCGGGCATCCGGCCCACGCTCTACGCCTACGGACCGCTCGAGGACGCGCTCTCGCGCGACCACGCCATCCACGACCACGAGAAGGACGGCGCGCCCGGTCTCTTCACCATCGTCGGCGGCAAGCTGGCCAGCTTCCGGGCAATGGCGGAGGAGGCGGTCGACGCGGTGGCGCGCAAGCTGGGCAATTCCCAGGCGTGCACGACCCACCAGGTGGCGCTCCCGGGAGGCGAGGCGCCGCCGGCTGGGGCGGAGGAGCTCTCGCGCAAGCACACCGTTCCGGCGTTCGCCGCGGCGCGCCTCTCGTACCGCCATGGCGCCGAGGCGGAGCGCGTGCTCCGCGCCGCCGACGACGAGCCGGAGCTGCGCGCGATGGCCTGCTCCTGCGAGGGAGTCACCTTCGCGGAGCTGGCTTTCTCCTTGCGCGAGGAGTTCGCCGAGTCGCTCGCCGACCTGCGCCGCCGCTGCAGGCTGGCGATGGGGGTGTGCCAGGGGACCCGCTGCGCCGGTGCCGCCGCGGCCCTGGTCGCCGACGAACGGAAGCTCTCCGCCGAGGCGGCCCTGACCGATCTGACCGCGCTGCTCGACGAGCGCTGGAAGGGAAACCGCGCCGTCCTCTCCGGAGAGGGATTGGCCCAGGCCGAGCTCGTGCAAGGGACCTACTACACGACCGGCGGCCTGCGCCGCGGCGGGGGCAGGCCGTGGCGCTGACCACCGACGTGGTCGTGATCGGAGGCGGCCTCGCCGGCGCCTGCGCCGCCCTCGCGGCCCGGGAGGCGGGCGCGGAAGTGGTGTCGATCGCGCGGGCGCCGGGCGCCACGGCCATGTCCAGCGGAGCGATCGATTTCGCGGCCGCGGAGGACGATGCGCCGATCGGCGAAGCGGCGCGCAGGTTGGCCAGGAACGCGCCCGGACATCCCTACGCGCTGCTCGGGGAGGGGCTGGTGCCGGCGATCGACGATGCGCTGGCGCTCCTCGTGCGCCATCTCGCCGGGCTGGAGATGAAGGGGGCGCGCTCCGCGTCGGACCGGAACCTGTGGCTCGCGACTCCGCTGGGCCGGGCGAAGCCCGCCGCTCTCGCGCAGGGAGGCATCGCCGCCGGCGACCTGCGCAACCTCGCGTCGCGGGAAGCGCGGCTGGGGGTGGTGGCGCTGGCCGGAGCGCAGGCGGTCGAAGCGCGCCTCCTGGCGCACGGGCTCACCCCGCTCCTGGCGCCGCTCTGCGAAGCGGTGGTGGTGGCGCCCGACTTCTACCGGCAGCGCGCCGACGCGCTGCGGACGTTGCCGGAGATCGCGCACGACCTGGACGCCCCCGGCCGCCGCGGCGGCTTGGGTGCGTCGCTGGCTCGGGCGGCGGCGCAGGCACATGCGACGCACCTGCTCCTTCCCACGTTGGGGCTCGCGGACCCGGTCGCCGCCCGCGCCGAGCTCGAGCGCGCCGCCGGCGTCCCCGTGCTCGAGCTGCTCGGCGCACCGCCCAGCGTCCCGGGCCTGCGGCTGCAGCGCGCGCTCGCCGCCGCGCTGGAGAAGGCGGGCGTGCGATCGATCACCGGGATCGCGGAGCGCAGCTCGGACGGGCAGGTGCAGATCGTCCGGGGCGTGGAGTGCGAGCCGGTCCGCGCCGGCGCGGTCGTGCTCGCCACCGGTCGCTTCCTCGGCGGCGGGATCCGCTGCGAGGCCGACGGCCGCCTGCGCGAGACGGTGTTCGACCTGCCTGCGCGCGCCGGCGGCCGCGAGGCCCTGGCCGCGCTGCCCAACGAGAGCCTCTTCGCGGAGCGCGCTGCCGGGCCACACCCCGGGCTCGCCGCGGGGGTTACGGCCGACTCCGAGCTGCGAGCGGGCTCCTCCTTCGTCTGCGGCGCCGTGGTGGGCGGGTTCGACCCGGCGCGCGACGAGGGCGGCCTGGGCGTGTGCGCGGTGACGGGCGCTGTGGCCGGCCGCCGCGCGGCGCGCCGCGCGGGCAGGGCGGGCGCCGGCGCGAGCGGGGCGGTGGGCCGGTGACGCGCTTCTTCGCGCTGCTGCTCCTGGGGCTCCGCGCGTCGATCCTGCACCCGATCGCGCAGATCTTGACGCCGCCAGAGCGGAAGGGGAAGCGCCGGTTCCTTTCCAACTACGCGCCCGAGGCGCTGGTGCCGATGACCCTGCAAGACCGGGCCGCCTTGCCGCGCTTCTCGGGTTGCGTGAACTGCGGGCTGTGCGACGCGGTCTGTCCGCTGGTCGGCCGCGCGGAGCTTGCACAGTGGCGCGGCCCGAGCCTCTTCGCCATCGCGTTTTCGCGCGCGACCCCCGAGCTGCCGCACCTGCGCGCGGTGATCGGCACCCTGGATGCGTGTGGTTCGTGCCACGCCTGCCAGGACGTGTGCCCCCGTGGAGTGCCGCTCCTGGACATCTTCGCGTTCACCCGGCGCAAGCTCGTGGAGGTGGACGCAGCGCGGGCGCCTTTTCCGGAGCTGGCCGCCGCGGAGGAGCCCGTGGCCGCCGCCCAGCCTGGGCTGGGCACGTGACGGGCCCGCTCCGGGGCGCGGGACCGCGGAGCAAGGCGCTCGAGCGCGATCTGGCGGCGCTGCTCGGCCCGGGCGCGGCCTCCTGCGCGCCGGCCGACCTGTGGGCGATGTCGCGCGACTGCTGGCCGCGCTCGCTCCTGTGGACCAAGGCCGGCGTCGCTCCGCATCCGCCCGACGCGGTGGTCTGGCCGGCCTCGACGGACGAGGTGGTGCGCGTGGTGCGATACGCGGCCGAGCGGCGGATCCCGGTGGTGCCGTTCGGCGCCGGCAGCGGCGTGTGCGGGGGCGCGGTGCCGGTCAAGGGCGGGATTGCGCTCGACTTGAAGCGCCTCTCCGGTCCTCCCTGCATCGATCTGCCGGCGCGCACCGTGGACGTGGAAGCCGGCATGAACGGGCAGCGCCTGGAGGAGCTGCTCGCGGGCGCGGGCGCGACCCTGGGGCACTTTCCCTCCAGCATCTACTGCTCCACCGTCGGCGGGTGGCTGGCCGCGCGCAGCGCGGGGCAGCTCTCCTCGCGCTACGGCAAGATCGAGGACATCGCGCTGGCCATCGAGGCGGTGGACGGGACGGGAGAGGTCCTGCGCACCCAGGACGCTCCCTCCGCCGGGCCGGATCTATTGCAGCTCCTCCTGGGGAGCGAAGGGACGCTGGCCGTCGTCACCAAGGCGAGGCTGCGTTGCTGGCCGGCGCCCGCCGCGCGATGGATGCGCGGCCTGCGCTTCGGCTCGGTGCGGGCGGGCATGGCCGGGCTGCGGGCGCTGATGCGATCCGGGCTCAGGCCGGCCGTTGCGCGGCTCTACGATCCGCTCGACACGCTGCTCGCGGGCCGGGGAGGGGGCGACGTTCACGTGGCGGTTCCCGAGCCGCTGCGCTGGGTGGTGGAAGGCGCGCAGTCCGAGGCGCTGCGGCTCGCGCTGCGCGCGCCGGTCCTGCTGAACAGCTTGGTCGATGCGCTCCCGGGATCCTCGCTCCTGGTGCTGGGATTCGAGGGAGACGGCCCGTTCGCCTCGTCCGACGCGCGCGAAGAGGGCGAGCTCTCGCTCCGGTTGCTCGCGGCGGAGGGAGCGGAAGATCTGGGGCCCGCGCCGGGGGAGAAGTGGCTCGCCAACCGGTACAAGATCAGCTACCGGCAGTCGCCGCTGTTCTCGGCCGGCGCGTTCGTGGACACGATGGAAGTGGCCACCACCTGGGACCGGCTCGACTCGCTCTACGACGGCGTCCGCCGCGCCGTGGCCCAGCATGCGTTCGTGATGGCCCACTTCTCCCACGCGTACCTGGAAGGATGCTCGATCTACTTCACCTTCGTGGGACTTGCGGGCGCGCCCGCGGGCTCGAGCGACGCGGACGATCTCGAAGAGGCCGAGGGGCGCTACGACGCGTGCTGGAACGCGGCCCTCTCCGCTGCTTGTGACGCCGGGGCCACGCTCAGCCATCACCACGGCATCGGGCTCCACAAGCAGGTCTTCCTGCCGCGCGAGCACGGCGAGGGGATGCGCCAGCTGCGCGCGCTCAAGCAGGCGTTCGATCCGCACGGGATCTTGAACCCGGGAAAGCTCCTGCTGTGAACGGGCTGCGCGAGGACCTTTCCGCGACCGGCTCCACGGTGCTCGCCGAGGGAGAAGGGCTCCGGGTCACGCCTCCCAGCATCGCGGCGCTGGGCAGGGCGGTGGCGGTGCTGCGCGGGCACTTCCTCCCGGTGCGGGTGCGGGGGAACGGCGACGCGCCGGCGACGGCCCCGGCCGGTTGCGCGCTGCTGGAGCTGACGGCGCTGGAACGCATCGCCTCGGTCGACGGAGCGACCGGCATCGCGCGGGTGGAGGCGGGGTGCAGCGTGGCCGCCCTGGAGACCTCCGCCCGGCGCACGGGCGCGACCCTGGGGCCGCTCTTGCCGTCGGTCCGGGCGGGATCGGTGGGGGCCTGGCTTGCGGGGCCGACGCGAGGCGAGCGCGCGGTCCCGGGCTCCCGGCGCGAGACGGCCGCCCTGTCGGTCTCGGCGGTG
>DATFUN010000320.1:0-3953 GCA_035260805.1 Myxococcales bacterium
CGCCGCCGGCGAGGCGACCGAGGTCGCGGAGGCGGACGAGCCCGATGCGCACGCGCCGGCGCACGAGCCGCTGCGGAAGCTTCCGTACCTCGTGATCATCATCGACGAGCTGGCGGACCTCATGATGGTCGCCTCTCGCGAAGTGGAGACGTACATCGCGCGCCTGGCGCAGATGGCCCGCGCCGCCGGCATCCACCTGATGGTCGCGACCCAGCGCCCCTCGACAGACGTGGTGACCGGGGTGATCAAGGCGAACTTCCCCGCGCGCATCTCCTTCCAGGTCGCCTCGCGGCACGACTCGGGCACCATCATCAACGCTCCCGGCGCCGAGAACCTCCTGGGTATGGGGGACATGCTCATCCTGCCGCCGGGGACCTCGACGCTGACGCGCGTGCATGGGCCGTTCGTGGAGGAGAAGGAAATCCACGCCGTGGTCGAGCACTGGAAGGCGCAGGGAGCGCCGGTCTACGACCCGAACATCCTGAAGCCGCGCGCCGAGGACGGCGACGGGATGCCCGAGGACGACGGAGGCCCGGACGAGCTGTACGATCAGGCGATCGCGGCGGTGTCCGACATGCGGTCCATCTCCATCTCCCTGCTGCAACGCAAGCTGCGCGTGGGGTACAACCGCGCCGCCCGCATGATCGAGCGCATGGAGCGCGACGGCATCGTGGGACCGGCGGACGGGGCGAAGCCGCGCGAGGTGCGGATCCGTCCGGTCGGTGAGATGCCCGGCGCGGGCGCGTGAGCCCGAGGGAAAAGCACGCGGCCGCCCGGTGCGGCTGACCGGATGTTCCCTTGACCGCCGTCTCGCGTCCCGGTAAACGGACGCGCGCACCGTAGCCGAAAAGCTCGGGGCCGGCCTGCAGACCGCAGCCGAACAAGAGGACTGATTCGAATGGCGACTGGTACCGTGAAGTGGTTCAACGACACGAAGGGCTTTGGCTTCATCACCCAGGACGGCGGAGGCGAAGACGTCTTCTGCCATCACACCGCCATCAAGGCGGAGGGGTTCCGTTCGCTGGCCGAAGGCCAGAAGGTGGAGTTCGAGGTGGTGAAGGGTCCCAAGGGCCTGCAGGCCCAGAACGTCCGCAAGCTGTCGTAGCCGTTCGCTCCGGGAAGCCCGAGGCCCGGTCTGGTTCGCCCAGGCCGGGCCTTCGCGTTTCGAGTCCCGGGAAGCTAGCCGGCCTGGGCGCCCGGCTGGTCGTCGGCGGTGGAGGCGACTTCGACGACGGTGAGCGTCTCCTCCCGATTGTCGACGCGGTACCAGACGGTGACGTCGTCGATCTCCATCCGCAGGAGATTCGGCTCGGGCCCCAGGTTCCGCGCGAGCAAGAGGCTCGGCGGCGGAGCGATGCTGGCCAGGTCGGCGAGCTCCGCCAGGAGCCGGCCCAGCCGCTGGACGACGTGCGAGGCGAAAGTGCGCAGCCGCTGTCCGGCCGCCGGCTCGACGAGGATGCGGTAGCTCATGTCGGCACGGTAACCATCCGTGCGGGCGCCGCGGTAGGGGGCGACGACGAATTTGTCGGAGATCGAGCGCCGCTACGTGAATCTACGAGCCCGCCTTCCGGGCGGGCTCCCGAAGGGCGGCTGGCTGCTCGCCCGCGCGGCGGGGCGGATCGGCGAAGCTCGACGGCAGCAGGTTGAACGGGAGCAGCTTCACCAGGAGCGGCAGGAGCAGCATCCCTCCGGGCGCCGCGAAGATCGCCAGCGCGGGGATGGTCTTCGCCACGTCGATGAGCTGCGCGCGGACCTTCGACTTCTCCTGCGGAGTGAGGGTCGCTCCGGCGCTCGCGCGCGCGAGCAGCTGCGCCAGCTCGCCGGTCTCGCGGATCTCCTGGAGGATGCGGTCGAGGTTGTCGGCCACCGCCGCCTGCAGGCGGCTGGTCAAGGCGTCGGCGAGCCCCTCGGGAGTCTCCGCCAGGCGGAGCGCGGTGAGCGCGTCGCGGTTCTGGCGGTAGAAGTTGTCCACCTGCGCTTCCAGCGCGGCCAGCTCGTCCGCAGGAGCTTCCAGGGCGACGGCGAGGCGCTCGACGAAAGCGACCTCGCCGGCGTCGAACTTGCGATCCACCAGCGCCGCGAGCAGCACCTGCTCGACGGCGAACCGGCGCATCGCCGGAGCGCGCATGGCCGGGGCGAGGCGCTCGATGGGCCGCGGGTCGCGCCGGGCGCGCTGGAGCAGGCGGTACTCGGGCGCGGGCAGCTTCTGCGCGCGCAGGACCTGGTCCATGCTGCGCGCCACTTCCCTCCCGTTCTCCTGCGCGGAGGCGAGCCCGGAGAGCAGCTCGACCAGCACGCAGCGCCAGACCAGCGCGGCGCGGTCGGCGATGCCCGCCGCGGCCGGCGAGATGCGCCCATGCGCGAAAGCGGCCAGCGCCACGCTCGCGCAGGTGCGGACCTCGATGGCACACAGGCCGTTGTGCAGCGGGAGCCCCGCGAACGGGCCACCCAGCGCGAGGTAGCGGCGCGAGAGCCGCGTGGCGACCTTCGCCGCGAGCCGCTGCACCGCCGCGTCCCTCGCGCCGAGCGGGGCGGCGAACAGGCGGGCGGCCTCCTTGGTCCGTCCGGCGACGGCGCCGAGCACCGCGAGCAGCTGGTTGCGGCGGGCGTCGATCGCCCGGTCCGGGGCGACCTCCGGACCTTCGACGAAGTAGGGCGCCGCCGAGAGCGCGGCCGCCTTGGCGCACAGCCTCACCAGCCCGGCGACGAAGTGCGCGAAGGCGCGGGCGCCGGGCACCGCGTCGGCGGGCATCTCCACCGCCGGATCGACCGCCCCGGTGCCATAGGCGAGCCCGGACGCGCGCAGCATCACCTCCAGCCGATCGCGGCGCTCGTGCAGCGCGAGGCGGTGGGGCGGCCCCTTCGTGACCCGCACCGCCACGGCGCCGACCACGGCGAGCAGCCAATCCGTGCTGCCCACTGGCAGCTCCGCCTGCCGGCCCTGGTGGAGAAGCGACTCGATGCTGCACCCCGTGGGTTCTCCGACGATTGTAGCAGAGCCCCGGGGCCGGGCTGCCCGCCAGTCGCCGCCCTTCGTGCGGCGGCGCCGTACCCTTACTTGACCGCCTTCACCCGGGCCCGCTTCTCGTCCAGCTCGACCGGCGGAGGAGGTGGCGCCGCCTTCACGATGCCGAACTTCTCGTACAGCTTGGCCTCCACCTCGCGCAGCATGTCCGGGTGAGACTTGAGGAAGTCGCGCGCGTTCTCGCGACCCTGCCCGATGCGCTCGCCGCCGTAGCTGAACCAGGCGCCGCTCTTCTCGACGATGTTGTTCTCCACCGAAAGATCGAGCAGATCGCCTTCCCGCGAGATGCCCTGGCCGTAGAGGATGTCGAACTCCACCTCGCGGAAGGGCGGGGCCACCTTGTTCTTCACCACCTTGACCCGCGTGCGGTTGCCGATCACCGTCTCGCCGTCCTTGATGGCTCCGACGCGGCGGATGTCGAGGCGCTGCGAGGCGTAGAACTTGAGCGCGTTGCCCCCCGTGGTCGTCTCCGGGTTGCCGAACATCACCCCGATCTTCATGCGGATCTGGTTGATGAACACCACCGTGGTGTTCGACTTGGAGATGGCGGCGGTGAGCTTGCGCAGGGCCTGCGACATGAGCCGCGCCTGCAGGCCCATGTGCTGATCGCCCATCTCGCCCTCGAGCTCCGCGCGCGGGACCAGCGCAGCCACCGAGTCGATCGCGATCACGTCCACTGCGCCCGAGCGCACCAGCATCTCGCAGATTTCCAGCGCCTGCTCGCCGGTGTCGGGCTGGGAGACGAGCAGCTTGTCGGTCTCGACGCCGATCCCGCGCGCGTAGTTGACGTCGAGCGCGTGCTCGGCGTCGATGAACGCGCACACGCCACCGGCGCGCTGCGCCTCCGCGATGGCATGGAGGGAGAGCGTCGTCTTGCCGCTCGACTCCGGTCCATAGATCTCGACGACCCGGCCGCGGGGATAGCCGC
>DATFUN010000321.1:0-2685 GCA_035260805.1 Myxococcales bacterium
GCCGTCGTAGATCACGTCCGCGCCGCGGCCGTTGGTCGCCGCCTTGACCGCGGCCGCGAAGCGGTAGTCCCGGCCGACCAGGGGGAGCTCGCAGCCGTTCGAGCGGGCGAGGCGCGCCTTGTCCTCGCTCGAGACGGTGCCGATCACTCTCGCGCCGAGGGCCCGGGCCCACTGGCACAGGAATAGCCCGACCCCGCCCGCGGCCGCGTGCACCAGGACGGTCTCGCCCGCGCGCACGCGATGCGTGCGATGCAGCAGGTAGGCGGCGGTCATTCCCTTGAGCATCAGCGCGGCGGCGGTCTCCTCCCCCACGTCGTCCGGAAGGACCACGACCTGATCGGCCGGCATGGTGCGGGCGCTCACGTAGGCGCCCGGCGGCGCGCAGGCGTACGCGACGCGGTCGCCGGGCAGCAGGTGCGCGACCCCGTCCCCCACGTCCTCCACCACGCCGGCCGCCTCCATCCCCAGGACCGCCGGCGGCTCGATCATGCGATAGAGGCCGGCGCGCACGTAGACGTCGATGTAGTTGACGCCGACCGCGGTCTGGCGGATGCGCACTTGGCCGGGGCCGGGCGGGCGCGCGGGCAGCGACTGGTGGCGCAGCACCTCGGGGCCGCCGAAGGCGGACACCACCACGCCCTGCGCCGGCATGGCCTCTCCGGACGGGGGACGCCGCCGCCCCGCCGCGTGACCCGGGCGTCGCAGAAACGTCCGCAGGCCCTCGAAGCCGCCCTCGTAGACGCCGGTCCCGACCATGTCGGTCAGCTCGCGCTCGCGGCCGGGCGGCGCGTCGAAGGTGGACTGCCAGTGCCAGAAGGTGCGCTCCCCGTCGGTCACCCGCTTGAGCTGCAGGGTGGCCACGTACCGGCGCAGCGGCACGCTCGCGTCGAGGATGCAGTAGGTGGAGACGTGGTCCCGGTCGGACAGCGCGAGGAGCTGCTCGCGGATGCGGTTGCCGTCACGCAGCGTGAAGCGCCGCACGCAGCCGACCTGGTCGGAGGGCTCGCCGCCCTCGATTTCCGACTCGGCCACCACCGGGTGCCACGCGGTGTGGCTGTTGAAGTCGCGCAGCACCGCCCACACCCGCTCGATCGGCGCGTCGATGATCGCGGAGCGCGTGACCCGGATCATCGGCGCGACCCCGAAATGTCGTAATTCAAGACCTGACCCCGCAACTAGCGGCGGAACATGGCCTTGAGCGCGTCGAAGGCGGTCTGGAAGACGCTCTGCCCGATCTGCTGGGCCAGCTCCCCTTCGCGCTCCGGCGCGCAGTCGAACTCGGCCGACCATTCCGCGAAGGTGCGGCCGCCGTCCGTCACCGGCGTCAGCTTGAGCGTGGCCACGTAGTTCTCCACGCCCATCGGGGATTCCAGGATCGAGTACGTGCACTGGAAGTCGTAGTCGGACAGGGTCAGGAGCTGCTCGCGGATGACCCCGCCGTCGCGCAGCCGAAAGTTGCGCACGCAGCCGACCGTGTCGGGGGCCAGTCCGCCCTCGATGCGCGAGTCGGCGACGAACGGGGTCCACTTGGGCAGACCGTTGAAATCGCGGACCTGGGCCCACACCGCGTCCGCGGGCGCCTCGATCACGCTCGAGACGTAGACTCGGATCACGGGCTATTCGCTCGGCTCGGAGGCGCCCTCGCCGGGCTGCGGCAGCGCCGCCGTCTGGCCGCGGTCGAGCAGGCCGCGCGCCGCCTTGCCGACGTCGCCCGAATCCACGCCGATCTCGCGCAGGAGCTGGTCCACCAGGGGCGCCTGCGCGCGGAAGCGGAGCGCGGAGTTCACCACGCTGTCGGCGAAGCCGCCATTGCTCTCCCGCCCGTCCCCGCGGCCGCCCCCGCCCCCGCCGAGCCCGTCCACCTGCAGGATCTTGATCCCCTCGATGCGCTCCATCGGCTTCACCGACTCGCGGATGATCCCCTCCAGCTTGTCGATCAGCCGGATGCGCATCGCGGAGACGCGTGCTTCCGGGGACAGCAGGTTCTGCGCCTCGTTCATCAGCCGGGTCCCTTCCGCCTCCACCTCGTTGCGGACCCGCGCCGCCATCGCCCGCACGCGCTCGGAGTCGGCATAGGCCTCCGCCTCCGCGCGCACCGCGGCGCCCCGGTCACCGGCCGCCGCCTTCTCGGCCTCCGCGCCGATGCGCAGCCGCAAAGCGTCCCGCTCCGCCTCCTGCTGGGCCCCGATCAGCTCGATGCGCTTGCGCCGCTCCGCCATCTCGGTCTCGCGCACGGTGAACACCCGCTCCTCCTCGGACACCGCCTTGGCCCGCGCCAGGTCCGCCGCGCCCTGTGCCTCCGACTGCGCCCTGGACTGCTCGGCCACCGCGATCGCGCGCTGCTGCTCGGCCAGCTCGACCGCCTGCCGCCGCCCGATCTCGAGCTGCTGCACCTCGCGCTCCTTGCCGATCCGCTCCTCCTCCACCGCGCGCTCCGAGGAGATGCGCGCCCGGTCCACCGCCTCCCGCGCCCCGATCTGGGCGCGCTCGGCCTCCTGCTCCTTCTCGGCGCGCTGGCGGGCCACGTCGGCCCGCTGGGAGGCGCGCTGCATCTCGAGCTCGCGCTCCTGGGCCAGCCGCGCGTACTCCAGCTCGCGGTCGATGTCGAGGGCCTGGCGCTCGGTCTCCAGGTTCTTGTTGCGCACCTGGATCATGGTGTCCTGCTCGATGTCGTTGCGGATCTTC
>DATFUN010000322.1:0-4524 GCA_035260805.1 Myxococcales bacterium
TGGGGATCCGCTCGCAGTCGAGCGCGAGCAGCCGCCCGCCCATGCCCGGATCCACCACCAAGAGCACCGCCGGGTCCTCGCGCCAGCCGCGCCCGCCGAGGAGCGAGGAGAGGCTCATGGCGGTGAGGATCTGTCCCTGGAAGCGGAGGATGCCGATCACGTGGGGCGGCGAGAGCGGCACCGGCGTGACCATCCTCAGGGGCACCGCGGCGCGCAGCGACTCGAGCGGGAGCGCGTAGCTGTCCTCGCCGACGGGGAACTCGGCCGCCCAGAGGACCGACTCTTCCTCCGCCTCGCGCGGCTTCTCGCGCAGCCGCGCGGCCCTGCGCTCGAGGAGCTCGCGGTCCTCCTGCGTGACGCCGTCCGGGAAGCGGGCCTCTAGCTTCATCTAGGCCCCCCCTCCGGCGCCGCGCAGGAAGGTGGCGGCGGACTCGCGATAGAAACGGACCGGCAGCGGCTCGGGACCGGCCAGCTCCTCGTCGAGCGGCAACCGCTCGGTGCGGCGGAGCACCTCCCGCATCAACTGGGCCGCCGCGGCGCGCTCCCCCTGGCGGACGTGCAGCAGGGCGCGCTCGAGGATGCCCGGGACGTAGTCGGGGACCTGCGCGCACAGGTCGGCCAGCGCGCGCTGCGCGACGGCCTTTTCGCCGCGCTCGATGTGCACCAGCGCGCGCAGGTGGAGCGCGACCGGCTCGGGCGGAGGGGTGCGGGGGCGCAGGGGCAGGGGAGGCGGCGGCGTCTCCTTCACCTTGGCCGGCCGGGGCCGCGCAGGCGGCGCAGCCTCGGGCCGTCGATAGATCTGCAGCTCGGGCGAGCCGGTGAGGGCGAGCCCGCGGGGCGTCTCCGGCAGGTCCATCGGTCCGAACAGCACGGCGCCGCCCGGGGCCAACGCGTCCACCAGGTGCCGCACGGCAGCGCGGACCGCTTCCGGCGAGAAGTAGACGAGAACGTTGCGGCAGAAGACCAGGTCGAAGGGCCCGGCCGGTGCCTGCTCCAACAGGTTGTGCAGCTGGAAGCGCGTCACCTGGCGCACGCGCTCCTCGATGCGCGCCTTGCCGTTCGGCTGCTCGCGGTAGAGCGGGTGGAGCTGCGGCCCCGAGGGGCGCCGGGACCAGGTGCCGTACAGTCCCTCTCGCGCCGCCGACACGTTGCGCTCGAGCAGATCTGTCCCCAGCACCTCGACCGTCGCCGGACCGGGCATCGCATCCAGGAGGCACGCCGCGATCGAATAGGCCTCCTCGCCGGTCGCGCACCCCGCGCTCCATGCGCGCACGCCCGAGCGCTTTCCGGCGAGCACCTCCGGGATCCACTCCTGCGCCACCCAGCGAAACTGCTCGGGGTGGCGGAAGAAGAACGTCTCGCCCACCGACACCGCCTGGCAGAGCGCGTGCACCACGGCCGGGTCGTGCGCGGCGGAGCGCGACAGGAGCTCCTCGGGATCGGAGCGCAGCGAGAGCACGGCCCGCCGGATGGCATCGGGGAGGATCGCGTCGCGCGAGAACCCCGTCCAGCGCGCCGCGCATTCGGTCAGCTGATCGAGGAGGTGCTCGTCGAGCTGCGGCCGCAGGCTCATGCCGCCACCCCGCCGCGCAGCGCCTTCATCAGCTCCCGCAGGAGCCGGGCCGAGGCGAGGGCGCGCGGATCGATCACCGGGACGGGGCCACGGCTGGTGCGCGCCACCGCGATGAGCGCTTCCCGCAGCAGGCCGTGCTCCGCGCCCGCCACGGCCTCGCGCGGCAGCACTTGCTCGCGCGCCAGCTCCTCCGGGTCGCGGACGCCGTCCACGCAGAGCGCGAGGCGCTGCTCTCCGCAGTCGACCACCACCAGCTTCCGCTCGGCGATCGGCGCCCGGTGCGAAAGGCCCAGGCGACGGACCAGGTCGAGGACCAGGACGGTGTCGCCGTGGACCTCCAGCATCTCGCAGAGGTACCCAGGCCCGAGGGGCAAGGGCCGCGTGCTCGCTTGGTGAAGGACCGAAACGACCGTGTCCAGCGGCAGGCCGACCTCCAGGCCCCCGGCGTCGACGAAGAGCGCGGCAAGGCTTCCCGTGCGCTCGGCGCGCCGCGCCTCCTCCAGCACCTTTCCCACCAGTGGCAACAAGTCCTGGGCGCGGATGGGCTTGGCGAGGAACGCGCGCGCTCCACCCTTGAGGCACGCCTCCGCGCGCTGCTTCTCCGAGGAAACGATGATCACCGGGATCGAGGCGAGCTGCGCGTCGTTCTGCATCTGCGCCAGCACCTCGTCGCCGTCCATCTCGGGCATCGACAGGTCGAGCAGCACGGCCGCCGGCCTGAGCTGCGCCACCTTGATCAGCGCGTCGCGCCCGTTCACCGCCGTCGAGACGAGGTAGTGCCCTGCCAGCGCCGCCTTCTCGAAGGCCAGCACCGACTCGCTGTCGTCCACGAGCAACAGGTGCGGGAGGCTCACGCCGGGTCTCCGAGCCAGCGGCGCACCGCCGCTTGCAGCTCCGCGGCCTGCAGCGGCTTGGTGAGCAGCGCGTTCGCCCCCGCCGCGAGCCCCTGCCGCTGCAGCTCGTCGGATTTCTCCCCGGTGAGCAGCAGAACGGGGATGTCCTTGAGCGCGCGGTCCTTGCGCAGCTCGCGGGTGAGCGACAGGCCGTCCATCACCGGCATGTTCACGTCGGCGAGGACCAGCGCAGGAGGGGTCGCGCGGGCGGCGGCGAGCGCCTTCGCGCCGTCCTCCGCCTCGAGCACCGTCACGTCCAGCGCGCGCAGGATCAAGCGGGCAAAGCCGCGGATGGTGGGGCTGTCGTCGACCACGAGCACGCTGCGCGGCACGTCGATCCACCTCGTGAAAAGGGCCCGGCCAGAATGCGGTGAAATTTTGCGAGGGACAACGATTCTGCCGGCCCACCCGCGCGCAGGATCTGCGTGCGGGAATCAGGAACGGCGCCGCAGGTCGCAGGTCTGGCGAGATCCGCGCATCAAGCCATCAGACGAGGAGGACGATCTTGCCCACCACCTCGTTCCGCTCGAGCGCAGCGTGCGCCTCGCGCGCCTGGGCGAGCGGGTAGGTGCGTGCGACCACCGGGCGCAGGTCCCCGCCGCGGAAGCGCGGCAGGGCCTTCTCGGCGAAATCGGCGACGAGCTTCGCTTTCTGCGCCGGCGATCGGCTGCGCAGCGTCGAGCCCATCACCGTCAGCCGGCGCATGAGCAGACTGCCCAGGTCGAGCGTGCCTTTCGAGCCGCCCATGGTGGAGAGGCAGCAGAGCCGCCCCTGCAGCCCCAGCGCGGCTACGTTGGCCTCCAGATAGGATGCGCCCACCAGGTCGAAGATGAGGTCGGCGCCGCGTCCGGTGATCGCGTGGACCGTCCGGCCCAGGGCGGTGGGGACCTGCTGCCGGCCCAAGACGTGGGTGGCGCCGAGCTCCAGGCAGGCGGGGTGCTTGGCTTCCGACGCCGTGGCCAGGATGGTGCTCGCGACGCCGCGGCACAGCTGCAGCGCGGCCGATCCCACGCCGCTCGCCGCCGCGTGCACGACGACCATCTCGCCGGGCGAGAGCCGGCCGAGCATGAACAGGTTGAGCCACGCGGTGAGGAACGCCTCCGGGATGGCGGCGGCCTGGGCGAAATCCAACCCGTCGGGGATCCGCATCGTTTGCGCCTCCGGCACGCGGGCCAGCTCGGCGTAGCCGCCTCCGCCCACCAGCGCCATGACGCGATCGCCGCGCTGGAACGAGCCGGCCGGCTCGAGCACCTCGCCCGCGATCTCCATGCCGAGGGTCTCCGGCTCCCCCGGCGGTGGCGGGTAACGGCCGAGGCGCTGGAGCAGATCGGCCCGGTTGACGCCGGCGGCGCGCACGCGGACCAGCAGATCGCCGGGGCCTGGACGCGGATCGGGGATCTCACCCAGCTCCAACACCTCGGGCCCGCCGGGGACCTTGACGACGATGGCGCGCATGGCGGCCTGCGATGATAGAGGAAGCGCGATGCCGTTGCGCGTCTACGACGACCGCGGCCGCGAGCTGCTCTTCATCCGCCCGCCTCGCAGGGTGGTCTCGCTGGTGCCGAGCGACACGCTCAACCTGTTCGCGCTGGGCGCGGGAGATCGCCTGGTCGGCCGGACGCGGTACTGCGTCGCACCCGAGGGCGAGGTCGAGCATGTGCCGGTGGTCGGCGGCACGAAGGACGTGGACGTCAGGGCGGTCGCCGCGCTGGAGCCCGATCTGGTGGTCTCCAACCAGGAGGAGAACTCCCGCGCGCACGTCGAGGAGCTGGCTCGGCTGCAGCTGCCGGTGTTCGTGGCTTTCCCCCGGCGCGTCGCCGACGGACTGGCCCACCTGGCGCGCCTCGCGCGGATCCTGGGGGCCCAAGATGCGTCGCGCGACCTGCTGCGGCGCGGGCTGCGCGCGCTGCGCGCGGCCGAGGAATCGCCGCGGCCGCCGCTCGCCGCGTTCGTGCCCATCTGGATGGAGCCGCTGATGACGGTGAACGCCGACACCTTCATCAGCGACGCGCTGTCGCTCGCGGGCGGCCGGAACGTGTTCGCCGATCGCGAGCGGCG
>DATFUN010000323.1:0-6454 GCA_035260805.1 Myxococcales bacterium
GGCGCCCGTCCCCGCCTCGGTCGGCGATGCGCTGTCCTCGCGCGACGAGCGCGAGGCGCGGCCGGACGGAAAGGGCGTTCCGGCCGGAGGAGCGTTGCCCCCGCAGACCGGCTCCGCGCCCCCCCCGGCGAAGAAGGACGCCGCCCCGCAGCTCGGCAAGGCGAAACCTGCCCGGCGCGACGCCCCTGGAGAGCCCGCGGTGGAGAAGCGGGCTGATCGAGCCGCCGGCGGGCTGTCGGAGCAGTACCAGGACGAGGCGGGACCACCCGTCGGTGGCCCTCCGAGCGACGCGCTCCGTTTGCGCGCGGCGACCCGGGCACCGGCGAAGGCCGAGGAGACGAAGGCCCGCGCCGCCGAGCGGAGCGTCGCGGCCGTGGAGTCACCGCCGGCCGCCACGGTTCTCGCCGCGCCGGCGGCCGCAAACCACTCGGCGGTCGCCGCGGATCCCGATCAGCTCGAGGACCAGGCCAGCACCGCCAGGCGGCAGGGCGACTATCTGCGAGCGGCGTCCCTGTACCGCGAGGCGTCGGCCCTGCGCCGTCAGGCGGACCCGGCGCGGGCCGCATGGGACATGGCGCACGCGGTGGAGTGCCTGGCCGCCGGCGGGCAGATCGACCAGGCCGTCGCCGCGCGCAAGGAGCTTCTCCGGACCTTCCCGGACCAATCCGGCCCGAAGGGCGCGGCCGACTCCGCGCTGCGCAGCGTGCGGCTGCCGCCCGATCAGGAGCAGCCGCCGCCGGTCAAATGACCGGCCCCTGACCGGCATCGGGCAACCGGCCGACTGCGTTCGTGCCTCGGCCGCGGCTACAGTCGCCCGGCTCGCGCGTGGCGAGCCGGAGGCAGCGTGCCCTCGGGCAAGAGATCCTCGTTGCTCGCTCTCGCGCTCGGGCTGTTGGCGGGGCTCGCCACCTGGTCAGCCATCGAGTCGCAGCAGCGCAAGCTCCGCGACGACTGGAAGACGGTGAAGGTGCTCTGCGCCGCGCGCGACGTCGCCGACGGCGCCGAGCTGACCCGGGCGATGGTGGCGGTGCGCGAGATGCCGGCGCGCTTCCTGACCGGCTCCTACGTGTCCGTCGAGGCAGACGGTTCGGTGAAGAACGACCCGGTCGGCCAACGCGTCCTGGTGCCGCTCAAGGCGGGCGATCCGATCCTGGTCTCCCAGTTCGCGCCGGCCCGCGACGCCGATCTCTCCACCATGGTGCGACCGAAGGGGCGGGCGGTCACCGTCGACGTGCAGGAGCGGAACGCGGTCGGTCTTTGGGTGCGCCCCAACGACCACGTCGACGTGGTGGGCTCGTTCCGCGACCCGCAGACGCAGCAGCTCAAGAGCGTCACGCTGCTGCAGAACGTGGTGGTGCTCGCCACCGGCCGCATCAACGCCAGCACCAGCGCGCCCCCGGACGACGACCGGCGCTACAACAGCGTCACGCTGCTCGTCCTGCCGGAGGAAGCGGAGATCCTGACGCTCGCGCAGGAGACGGGCACGCTCACGCTGCTCCTGCGCAATCCAGACGACCTCGACTCGCAGGACAAGCGGGCGGTGGTGGATCAGCGGCAGCTCCTGACCGGCGAGCGCGCGGGCGAGCTGCAGCAGAAGCGATACCGGACCATCCAGATCATCCGCGGCGCCCGCAGCGAGGCGGGCCCGGTGGCGAGGGGAGACTGATGCTCGCAGGGATCTCGTTCCTCCTGGTCACCGGGGCGGTCTTCCTGCTCTCGCTCTGCGCCCTGGCAGTGCTGCGGCGGGCGTTCGAGCAGTACCAGGCGCGCTACGTGGCCCGATCGTTGCGCGATCTCGCGGCCATGTTCCTCTTCGTGGAACCGCGGCAGCTCGTGCTGCTGAACGTCGCCGCCATGGCGCTGTTGGCCGCGCTCGGACTCTGGGCCGGCGGCCCGCTCCTCTGCACGGTGGCCGCCGCGCTGGGCTTCTTCGCGCCCGCGCTGGCGGTGCGCGTCTACCGGCGGCGCCGGCTCCGGCTCTTCGAGGCGCAGCTCACCGAGGCGCTGCAGCAGATGGCCAACGCGCTCCGCGCGGGGCTCGCCTTCCACCAGGCGGTGGAGCAGACGGCGCGCGACGCCTCGCCGCCGCTCGCGCAGGAATTCGGGCTGTACCTCAAGGAAGTGAAGATGGGAGTGCCCGCCGACGAGGCGCTCGCGGCGATGGCGCGGCGGGTGGGCAGCGAGGACCTCGACCTCGTGGCCGTGTCCACCAACCTGGCGCGGCAGATGGGAGGCAACCTCGCCGAGATGTTCGAGATGGTCGCGGCGACGATCCGCGAGCGCTTCCGGCTGGAGGGCCGGATTCGCGCGCTGACCAGCCAGGGCAAGCTGCAGGGCATCATCGTGGCCGCGCTGCCCCTCGGGGTGGCGGCCTTCCTGGACTGGTACCGGCCCGATCTGCTGCAGCCCATGTTCGAGCACGCGTACGGCTACGTGCTCGTGTCCGCCATCGCTTTGTTACAGGTCACCGGGTTCGTGCTCATCCGGCGCATCGTCGCCATCGAGGTGTAGGAGGGTCCGGGGTGGGTTCCGCGCTGCTCTCGCAGATGTCCGCCGCGGGCGCCTCGTTGCTCGCCGCGGCAGCGGTGACGCTGCTGTCGCTGCCGGCGCTCTCGCTCGGGGCGGCGATCGGGCGGGCTCTTTCCGCAGCCAAGGGATCCGACGCGCCGCTGCGGCCGGCGGATGCCGCGGTCCAGGCATTCCGGCGCACGGTGCTGGCGGCGCTGGCAGGGACGAGCGGACGCGCGCTGCCAGCGGGCTGGCGCGCCGCTGCCGCCGCGGCGCTGGGCCGCGCCGGCCGGCCTGGCGAGCTGACTCCCGACGAGCTGGTCGCGCTGATGCTCGTCTGTGCCGCGGCGTTCCTGGGCGCCGGCGCCTTGGGCTTCTGCTCCCTGGGCCTGGGACCCGCCGCCCTTCCCGGTTCCGCCCTGTTCGGCGCGGTAGCCCCGCTCCTGTGGGTGCGCGACCGCGCCAAGGCGCGCCGGGCAGCGATGACCCGCGCCCTGCCGCATCACCTCGACCTGCTCACGCTCTCCGTAGAGGCGGGCCTCGATTTCGGGGCCGCGCTCGGCAAGGTGGTGGAGAAGGGGCGCGAAGGCCCGCTGTCGAACGAGCTGTCGATCACCCTGAAGGAGCTGCGGCTGGGACGGATCCGCGAGGACGCGCTGCGCGACCTGGCGGCGCGGGCGGCGATGCCCGCGCTGACCAGCTTCGCGCATGCGCTTGCGCAGGCCGACCGGATGGGCACGCCGCTCGGGAAGGTCCTCCGGGTCCTCTCCAGCCAGATGCGTGCGGAGCGGACGCAGCGAGCGGAGAAGCTCGCGGCCGAGGCGCCGGTGAAGCTCCTGCTCCCGCTCATCGGATGCATCTTCCCGACCCTGTTCCTGATGCTGTTCGGACCGATCGCGTACCAGATGTTCGCCGGCGGGGACTTCTGATGCCGTTCGAGCTGACCATCGCGGAGGGGAGCGGGCGCGGCCGGCGGTTCCGGTTCGGGGCGGTCGAGGTGACCATCGGTCGCGCTCCCGAGAATGACTTGCTGCTGGTCGAACCCGGCGTGTCGCGCAGCCACGCGCGCATCAGGGCCGAAGGACCCGGGCACGTGCTGCTCGACGAGGGATCGCGCAATGGCACCGTGCTGAATGGAATGCCCGTCCGCGCCGCCGTCGCGCTGAGCCCTGGCGACCGGATCGGGATCGGGCCCGTGGTGTTCCAGTACGCGCCAGGGCGGCGCCCGGGCGTCTCTTGCCCGTGGATGCTCCGCGCTGCGCGGGCGGCCGCCGGCTACGCAAGCCGCCGGCGCATCGTTGCGGCGTGGGCGCTCGTCTGCGTCGCCTGCGGAACCGCCTGGTGCCTGCTGGTGGCCGCCGGCGCATCGGCTCGCGGCCACGATCTCGAACGGGCCCCGGCCGGCCACGCCGCGGCGGAAGCCGGCGCCCTATCGCGAGGAGATCGAGACGGCGCGGCGGGAACGGAATCCACTCCCGCGCCTCCGCGCGGCCGCGCGGAAGACGCGCGCGGCTGGTACGAGCGGGGCCGCCGCAAGCTGGAGGAGCGCCGCGTCGCTCCACGAAACCTCTACGACGCGTGGACGAGCTTCACCACCGCGCAGCGGCTGCTGCACGGGCAGCAGCTTCCGCAGGCGCTCGAGGCGCTGCCCCGTCTGGCCGAGGCCGCGGAACAGGACCTTGCGCGCGAATGCAGGGACCTGCTCTTCGCGGCGAGGCGCTTCGCCCGATACGCCCAGGAGAGGAGAGCGCAAGCGGCCTATCGCGAGGTGCTGCTGCGCTTTCCGGGAAACGATCCGAGCGGCTGCCGCGAACAGGCACGGCAGGAGCTTGCCACCGACGACCCTGGAGAGGAGAGCGCCGGGTAGCGCCAGGCTGCCCTGCTAGCGCATGGCCCGATTGTCCGAACGCACCGCGGTCCAGCGCACCGCCGCCCCTCTCGAGGCGACGGCTGTCGCCGCGATGCGAGCATCCGGGCCGGCGCAGCCGCCGCGGCTGCTCGTCGTCGGCGGACCGCGGGCCGGGGCGGTCATCCCGCTCGGGGCGGACGAGATGACGGTCGGACGGGGATGGGACAACGACGTCGTGCTGCCGGACATCTCGGTGTCCCGGCGCCACGCGCTTCTGCGGCGTCACGGCGCCGGGTACCTGCTGCTCGACCTGGGCTCCGGCAACGGCACGCGCATCAACGGGCGCACGGTGGACAAGGCTCGCCTCCGCGACGGGGACGAGCTCGTGTTCGGCGATTCGATCCTGCAGTTCGTCCAGGCCGGCGGGGCAGCGGTGCGCCGCACCGGCGTGGCGGGGCCGGTGAGGGGCAGTCCACGTTGGCTGCGCAAGCTGTACACATCGCGCGGCGCCGCGTACGGCGCGATGGCTACGCTCCTCGTCGCGGCGCTCGCGGTCGGAACGTGGCGCTGGCAAGAGCGCGAGCGCGTGGCCCGGGAGCAGTCCGAGCGAGATGCACGGGTTCGCGCGACCGCGCGGCAGCGCTTCGCCGAAGGCGCATCGCTGCTCGATGAAGGGCGATGGGAGGAAGCGGCCGCCAAGCTGAAGGTCGCCGCCGAGCTCGCTCCCCGGCGGCCGCAGGTCGGCGCGCTGCTCGAGCGCGCCGCCGCCGAGGCGTCTCGGGCGCGGGCGCTGGGGGAAGCACGCGCCGCGCTCGCCCGGGTGGACTACGCGGCGGCGAAGCTTCGGCTGGCCGAGGTGTCCGGCGATTCCGCGCTGGCGGCCGAGGCGCAAGAGATCGCAGCCCAGTTGGGGCGCGCGCTCGAGGACGCGGTGCGCGGCGCGCGTGCGCGCGCCCGGGCGGGCGATGCCGCCGGGGCGCTCGAGCTTCTCGATCCGGTGCTCGCCGCCGACCCTGCGCGCGCGGACGCGCTGGAGTTGAAGGCCTCGATATCCGTAGTCGCCGCCCGTGCGTCTCCTGCGCGTCCGACCCGACGGGGGCCATCGGCGGTGCCTGGGATCGTCGAGGCGTATCTGAGAGGCGACCTGGCCGGCGCGCTCGATCGCGCTCGCAACTCGCGGGAGCCCGCCGCGTCGGACATGCTGGCGCGCCTGGACCGTTTCGGCTCCGCCTGGCGCGAGGGACTCGCGCGGATGGAAGAGGATCGGCCCGCCGAGGCGATCGCCGCGCTCGAGCAGGCGGAGAACGCCGACCGTGGGCTCAGGCTCGGGCGGGATGGTCCGCTGGGCAGGGAGGTGCGCACGGCGCTCTCCAGGCTGCACACGCGCATGGCGCAGGGTCTTCGCGGCGAAGGCGACCTCGCGTCGGCCGCCGCCCATCTGCGCTCGGCGGTCGCGCACGATCCGGCGAACGAGGCCGCTCGCGCACAGCTTCGCCAGCTTGCCACCCGCGCGGAGGAGGCCTACCTGCGGGGGTACATGGTGAAGGAGGCGGACGCCGGCGCGGCCCGGCAGGCGTTCCAGATGGTCGTCGCGGCGCTGCCCGCGACCGACGAGACCGCGGTCAAGGCGCGCCGCTGGTTGGATCGCATGGACGGGAAGGCCGCCGGCGAGGACGAGGCGCCGCCAGCGGGCCTCCGTTGATTCGGGCGCTCTCTTGTCACCCTCCGATGCTATGAATCGCAGTCCCGTGCCCGAGCGCCTTCCACCCAGGGGACCACAGGCCGCCCAGGAGCCGCCGCGCGGGCCCGAAGCACCCGAGCGCGGCCCGGGCCAGTTCGACCTGTTCGCTCCCCGCGCCCATCCGCCCGTCGCCATTGCGCAGCCCCGCATCTACACGGTGGGCGAGCTGACGCGCGAGGTGAAGGGAGTCCTCGAGGGCCGGTTCCCGGCGCTGCATGTGCGCGGCGAGGTGTCGAACCTGCGGCGCCCGTCCAGCGGGCATCTCTACTTCACCCTGAAGGACGCCGACGCATGCATCGGCGCCGTGCTCTTCGCGCGCGAGGCCCGGCGGCTCCGCTTCGCCGTGCAGAACGGCC
>DATFUN010000324.1:0-4241 GCA_035260805.1 Myxococcales bacterium
GCCGCCGGGGAACAGCGCCCGGGCGCGCGCCAGCTCCTTCTGCGACTTTGCGGTCTTCATGGCGCGAGAAGGACTAACACGTCCGCAGGGAGAGGGATCGCCTCTCTCGGTTCGGCTGAACGTAAGCTCTTGGGGGGTCGAAAGGGGAGCGAGCTCCCCCCTTGTAGAGGCGCCGAAGGCGCCCGATCGAAGAGGGTGCTGTCTCCGGCAGAGCCGTCGACTCGAGCGACCCAGTCACGAATCAGTGTGTGGAAGCTCGACCGTTGCGCGCGAGGCCGCGGTCGAAGACCGCCGAGAGGTTGCGCGGGTCGACGGACTTCGCCATGTCCAGGCGGCGCTGCGCGCGCGCGAGCGCGAACTGCACCACGTCCGGCGAGTCGTGCGTCGGGAGCGCCTGCGTGAACGCCTGCACGGCGTGGGCGTCGTCGCCCATCTCCACCAGGCAGTTGCCCATCTCGAACCTTGCCTCGGCTTCTTCCCTGGTGCCCGGATATTGCTGGATCACTCCGCGGTATGCGGCGACCGCGTCGCCGTGCCGTCCGGAGAGGTGGAAGGTGGAAGCGGCAAGCAGCGCCGCCGCGGGAGCCAACTTCGAATCGGGCCACCGCTTCTGCAACTCGGCGGCGGCGGCGCGGGCTTCCGGGTAGTCGGCGCGGTCGCTCTGCGCCCGCGCGATCTTGAGCTGGGCGGCGTCGGCGCCCGGGCGGTCGGGCGCGGCAGCCACCTGGTCGCGCCACGCCTCGAGCGCCCCGCGCACGTCCCCGAGCCGCAGGTCGAGGTCGCCGAGCCGCTCGCGGGCCTCGAACGACTCGGGCGCCGTCGGGTAGCGCTTCACCAGCTGCCGGTACTCCTGCGCTGCGCAGCGGGGCTTGTCGAGGTGCAGGGCGCAGAGATCGCCGGCGAGCTTGAAAGCGCCGCGGCGCACGTCGTCGGCTCCGTCTTTGCGATCGTCGCCGAGCTGGAACAGCACCGCGCGCGCTTCGATCAGCGCCGCGTTGTGGTGCCCGGCCAGCGCGAGGTCGCGCGCTTGCTCGAGCTTGGCGGCGGCGCTCTTGCCGCACCCGCAGAGCAGCAGGGCGGCGCCCAGCGCCAGCGCAGTCGTTCCTCGCAGCATCAACGAGAAGCGGTACCAGTTCCGGACGGGCCTCGCAACGAATGAAATGTGGGCGAGCGCCCACGATCTGTGCCCGGGTGCTCTGGGGTAGGACATGCCGGCTATGTGTCCTCCGAGCCGTCCGGCGGGCTGCCGTCGTCGTCCTCGTGGCCCGCCGCGGCCTGCTCGGCGGCGACTTCCGCGGCCGCGTCCGCCTCGCGCTCCTCGGGGGCCCGCGTCGCGCCGACCACTTTCTCGCCCTCCTGCCGGAGGTCGATGAGGCGCACGCCCTGGGTGTTGCGGCCGATCAGCGACACCTCGGCGACGCGCGTGCGGATGATCATGCCCTTGTTGGTGATGATCATGACCTCGTCCGCGTCGGTGACCTGCAGCATCGCGACGACCTTGCCGTTCCGCTCGCTGGTCTTGATGTCGATGATGCCCTTGCCGCCGCGGTGCGTGCGCCGGTACTCGTCGATGGTGGTCCGCTTCCCGTAGCCGTTCTCGGTGACGGTGAGGAGCGTCGATCCCGAGTGCACCAGCTCGGCTCCCACCACGTGGTCGCCCTCTTCCAGCGTGATGCCCTTCACGCCGTACGCTGTGCGGCCCATCGAGCGGACTTCCTTCTGCTCGAAGCGGATGGCCATGCCGTCCGCCGTGCCGATCAAGATGTCCTCGTTCCCGCGCGCGTGCATGACGGAGACCAGCGAGTCGTTCTCCTCGATGGAGAGCGCCTTGAGCCCGCTGGGCCGCGGCCGCGAGAAGGCGGACAGCGCGGTGCGCTTGATCAGCCCGTTGCGGGTCACGAAGACGATGTACGGTCCCTTGCTGATGGCGATCGCGTCCTCGGCCGCGGCTCGCGCCGCCTCCTCCTGCGCGCCCGCCGGCTGCTCGGCCTCGCCGGCCGGGACCTCCGCCTCGGCTGCGGGGGCCTCCTCGCCCTCGGCTTCCTCGCCCTCGGCGGACACCTTCTTCGGCAGCTCCTTCACCGGCAAGAGCGCCGCCAGCTTCTCCTCCACCCCCAGCGGGACCAGGTTGACGATCGCCTTGCCGCGCGCGGCGCGGCCCGCCTGCGGAAGCTCGTGCACCTTCAGCCAGAACACCCGCCCCTTGTTGGTGAACAGCAAGAGGTACGCATGCGTCGAGGCGACGAAGATCTGCTCGATGAAGTCGTCGTCGGAGGTCATCGCGCCGGTCTTGCCCTTGCCGCCCCGCTTCTGCGCCCGGTAGAGCGAGACCGGGTTGCGCTTCACGTAGCCGGTGTGGCTCACCGTCACCACCATGTCCTCGTCGGCGATGAGGTCCTCGTCGGACAGGTCGCTCGCCTCGCCGACGATCTCGGTGCGGCGCGGATCGGCGAAGTCGCGCTGCACCTCGCGCAGCTCGTCCTTGATGACGCCCAGGAGCAGCTCCTCGCTGCCCAGGATCGCCGCAAGGCGCGTGATCAGCTTCTGCACCTCCGCCAGCTCGTCGATGATCTTCTGCTTCTCCAGGCCGGTCAGGCGCTGGAGCTGCATCTCGAGGATCGCCTTGGCCTGGATCTCGGAGAGGCCGTACAGCGTCTGCAGCTGCGTCGAGGCTATCTCGCGGTTCGCGCTCGCCTTGATGACGGCGATGATCTCGTCGATGTGGTCGAGCGCGATCTTGTAGCCGAGCAGGATGTGCTCGCGCTCGCGCGCCTTGCGCAGATCGTAGCGGGTCCGGCGGGTGACCACGTCGCGCCGGTGCGCGATGAAGCGCTCGAGCAGCGCCTTGAGCCCCAGGGTGCGCGGCTGCCCGCGGTCGATGGCCAGCAGCGTGGCGCCGAAGCTGTCCTGGAACAGGGCGCTGTGCTGGTAGAGGTTGTTCAGCACCACCCCGGTGACCGCGTCGCGCTTGGTCTCCACCACCGCCCGGATGCCCTCGCGGCTCGACTCGTCGCGCAGATCGCTGATCCCCTCGAGCTTCTTCTCCTTCACCAGCTCGGCGATGCTCTGGATCGCGCGCGCCTTGTTGACCTGGTAGGGCACCTCGGTCACCACGATGGTGTCGCGGCCGGTCTTCTTGTCGGTCTCGATCTCCACCTTGGCGCGCATGCGCAGGATGCCGCGGCCCGTCTCGTACAGCGCGCGAATGGGCGAAACGCCCATGATGATCCCGCCGGTCGGCAGGTCCGGTCCCTGGATGCCCCCGGGCAGCGTCCCGCCCAGCTTGGGGTCGAGCACGTCGCGCAGGGGCGCCTCGGGATGCTCGATGAGGTGGATGCAGCTCTCGATCGTCTCGCCCAGGTTGTGCGGCGGCACGTTCGTCGCCATGCCGACCGCGATGCCCGCCGAGCCGTTGACGAGCAGGTTGGGGAAGCGGGTGGGAAGGACGCTGGGCTCGGTGGTGGTGTCGTCGAAGTTGGAGACGAAATCGACCGTCTCCTTGTCGATGTCCGCGAGCATCGCCTCCGCGAGCTTGGTGAGGCGCGCCTCGGTGTACCGGTAGGCAGCGGCGCTGTCTCCGTCGATGGAGCCGAAGTTCCCCTGCCCGTCGACCAGGAGCGCGCGCAGGTTCCATTCCTGCGCCAGCCGGACCAGCGCGTCGTAGACGGACGCGTCGCCGTGCGGGTGGTACCGCTTGAGCACCTCGCCCACGGTGCCGGCGCACTTCGAATAGCGCCGGTTGTGCAGCATGCCCTGCTCGAACATCGCGTACAGGATGCGCCGGTGGACGGGCTTCAAGCCGTCGCGCACGTCGGGGAGCGCGCGCCCGACGATCACCGACATCGAGTAGTCGAGATACGCCTGCCGCATCTCGTCTTCGATGGCGACGGGGACGAGCGAGGGAGCGGTTGCTTCAGCCATGCGGTTTCTACCCTGTGGGGGAACCCGTTCGAGGATCTTGCGGGGACCCTGATTTGTATCGCCTTTCCGAGGCGGCCGCCATGGGTTTCTCGGCCTCTTTACAGCCCGGATCGGGAGGAGGATCGTGCGCCCCGGTGACCGTCACCTTCCCCGGGTTGTTGCGCTTCGCGGACCTCGCGCTGCTGCTCTTGCGCCTGATGGTCGCCATCGAGTTCGGCGCCAGCGGGTACCTTCACCTCAAGGACCCGGTCGGACGGGCGAAGAGCGTCGAGCTGAGCCCTGCGGCGACCCTCGCGCTCGGAGCCGTGGAGGCGCTGGCG
>DATFUN010000325.1:0-5383 GCA_035260805.1 Myxococcales bacterium
GGTGCAACGACGCCGTCCGACGACTCCACTCCATTCTCGCCGAATTCGATGTGACCGAAGACGTTCATCAGGATGCAGGAGTGGTGCGCGGTCAGCGCGCGCCCGGATTCGCTCACGATGTGCGGCTCGGGCACGCCTTCGTTGGTGCAGATCTGCTGGACCGTGTAGACGACGTCGGCGGCGTACTCCTCGACCGAGTAGTTGAGGGACGAGACGTAGGAGTTGCTGCGCGCGCCGACGTAGTCGACCCCCAGGCCGCCGCCGACGTCGAAGTATTCGAGGCCGACCCCCATCTTGCGCAGCTTGGCGTAGATGCGCGCGCCCTCGTTCACCACGTCCTTCACGGTGCGGATGTCGGTGAGCTGGCTGCCCACGTGGAAATGGAAGAGCTTCGCGGCGCCCGTAAGGCCGCGCTGCTTGAGCATCCGCACCGCCTGGATCAGCTCCGGCGTGGTGAGCCCGAACTTGGCGAAGTCTCCCGAGGACGACTCCCACTTGCCGGTGCCCTTGGTGGAGAGCTTGCTGCGCAGCCCGATCAACGGCTGCACGTTCATCTCCTCCGACAGACGGAGCAGCTCGGGCAGCTCCGAGAGCTTCTCGATCACCACGATGATCTTGCGGCCGAGCTTGCGTCCCAAGAGCGCCAGGCGCAGGTACTCCTCGTCCTTGTACCCGTTGCAGATGGTGAGCGCCTCGGGGTCGGTGTTGAGCGCCAGCACGATGAGCAACTCGCCCTTGGAGCCCGCCTCCAGCCCGAAGTGATAGGGCGCGCCCGCGTCGAGGATCTCCTCGACGACCTCGCGCATCTGGTTCACCTTGGTGGGGTAGACGCCGAAGTACTGCCCCTTGTAGCCGTGCTGCGCGATGGCGCTGCGGAACGTCTCGTTGAGCTGCTTGACGCGCGAGCGCAGCACGTCCTGGAAGCGAACCACGCAGGGGAAGCCCAGTTTGCGTTCGCGGATGTCGTCGACCACGTCCATCAGGTCGATCACCGGGCCGGGCTGCCCATTGGGATGGACGACGAGGTGGCCCTTCGAGTTGATGTTGAAGTACCCCGCGCCCCAGTTGGGGATGTTGTAGAGCTGGAGCGCGCGTTCGATGGACCAGTCCTGCGGATGCAGCATCGAGGCTCTGTGCCACAACGCACGCCGGGATCACAAGATGCGAGATCGATTTTGTCGGCAGGGCCTAGCGCCGCGCCGCCTGCGCTCGTCCAGGTCCTCGACGGCGCTCTCGAAGCGGCGCTGGTGCGGCGCGCGAGGCGCGCCATCGCCAGGCTGGGCGCGGCGCGGCTGCGGCAGAGCTACTTCACGACCTTCTGGATGCCACGCGGCGAGCCGCCCGCCAACGCAGTCGAAGAGGCCGTCCTGGCGCTCTGGTCCCTGGCTGCTCCGGACCGGCGGTGCGCCGGGGCGGAGTGGTGGATCGGACGGTCGTACACGAACGAAGTGCCGATCGGGTTCCACTTCGACCAAGACGTCCGCGCAGCGCGCGGGCTGCGACACCCGCTCCTGTCCAGCGTGTTCTTCTTCAACCGCGTGCGGGGTGGCCAGCTAGCGGTCACCGACCAGCGCGCGGGCCACGGGGGCCGGCCGACCCCGGCCGTTGCCGGTGAATTGCAGGTGGTTCCCCCGCGGCCGAACCGGTACGCCGTGTTCGACGGAGCGCTCTTCCACGGCGTGCTGGATGCGCGGGGGCGCACCCCGGGGCGGAAGGTGCCGGGGCCCCGAGGCAGGCTCCGCATCACCCTGGTGGTGAACTTCTGGGACCGGCGGCCGGCCGGCGTCCCCCGGTGGCGCGATGCGCGCGTCTACCGGGCGCTGGCCCCCGGGCGGGCGCCGGAATAGAACTGCCGGCGATGCACCTGGCGGGACAGACCGAAACGGACCTGGCCGCGTGGGCGATCTCGCGCGGGGCACCGCCCGGCGGCGCGCGCGTACTCGCGCGCGCCCTCGTCGCCGGGCTGGCCGGAAGGCCGGTGCGCGACCCCCCGGCGCGCGGCCTCTTCGCCGAGGCGCAGGGCCGCTTCGAGACGGCCCTGCCGGCGGCGGAGGTGGCGCGCGACGCGGACGGCACGGTGCGGTTCGCCGTGCGCCTCCGCGACGGCAACGTCGTCGAGGCGGTCGCCATCCACCAGGCGGCCTCGCGGCTGCGCGCGAGGGAACGGTGGACGGTCTGCCTGTCCAGCCAGGTCGGATGCGCGCGCGGCTGCGTGTTCTGCGAGACGGGCAGGCTGGGCCTTTTGCGGAATCTCGACGCATCGGAGATCGTCGCCCAGTACGCCGTGGTCGCGCGGCATCTCGGGTTCGCTGCGCGCAACGTGGTCTTCATGGGGATGGGCGAGCCCCTCGACAACCTGGAGGCCGTCTTGCGCGCCGTCGCGGTGTTGCGCGAGCCCGGCGGGTTCGCCGTGCCGGAGCGGCGCATCACCGTGAGCACCGTCGGAATCGTGCCGCGGATGGACGAGCTATTCGCGCGCTCGCGCGTGAACGTCGCGGTTAGCCTGCACGCCGTCGATCCGGCGGCGCGTCTCGCCCTCCTGCCGGTCGCGCGGCGCTGGAGCCTGGACGAGCTGCGCGCCGCCATCGGTCGGGCGCCGCGCACGGTGCTTCTGCAGTGGACGCTCATCCAGGGAGTGAACGACTCCGACCGCGAGGCCGATGCGCTGGCCGCGTTCGCGCGCGGCCTGGACGTTCGGGTAAACCTCATCCCGCTCAACCCGGGCCCCGATCCGCGCCAGGTGGCGCCGTCCCTCGACCGCTGCCGGGCGTTCCAGAGGCGCCTCGCCGGGAGCGGGGTGCGCACGCTCCTGCGGCTTCCGCACGGTCAGTCGGTGGGCGGCGCTTGCGGTCAGCTCGCCGGATCCCTGCGCGCCCGAGCGCAAGGCTGAGCGTAGACCCTGGGAGTGTGCTCGCGCCTGCAATTCCGCCGGCGGTCACCTGACAGCGGCAGCGGGCGGACGTACCTTTGGCGGCCATGGATGCCCCTGGAAAGAGAAGATGGCCGATCGTCGTAGGCGCCGTCGTCGGCGCGCTGGTCCTGGTGGTGATCATCGGGTTGTTCGTGCTCGACTCGGTCCTCACCAGCAAGGCGCACGACGAGGCGACGAAGCTGTCTCAGCAGCTGGGACGGCCGGTGACGATCGGGTCGGTGTCCACCAAGATGCTGACCGGATTCGGGGCGGCGGTGAAGGACGTCGGCATCGGCCCCGCGGCGGGCGAGGGGGTTCCGCTCGCGCAGGTCAAGCGGGTCGACGTCCGCGTCGCGCTCCTGCGCGCGATCTTCAGCCGTGGCAAGAACGTGGTCATCCGCTCCGCCGAGGTGGACGGGCTGAACGTGAACCTGATCCGCTTCGGCGACGGCACCACCAACCTCGAGCGTCTGCAGGACAAGCTCGCCCAGACCCAGCCGAAGGAGAAGAAGGCGCCCGAGGAGCAGAACCAGGGCGATCTCTCCTTCCTGCGGGTGGACCACGCCGCGCTCCGCGATGCCCGCATCGCGCTGGTGGATCGATCCGGGCGTGAGCAGAGGCAACTGGCCATCCAGCATCTCGACCTGACCCTCGACGATCTGCGCGCGGGCAAGCCGCTCGACGTGGTGGTGACCGCGGCCGTTCTCGCCGAGCAGAAGAACTTCGAGCTCAGGCTGCACGCAGCGCCGCTTCCCCCCACCTTGATGCCCACGCCGGAGCGGGTCACCCTCAAGGTCCAGCCCATCGATCTATCTCCGCTGGCCCCCTACGTGCCCAAGGACATCGGGCTGCAGGCGGGCCGCCTGGACGCGAACTTCGACGCGCAGCTAGGCGCGATGGTGCCGGGCGGCAAGGGCCCGACCAGCATCCAGGGCGCGGTGCATGCGCTGGGGCTCAAGTTCGCCGGGGCGGAAGGCGGAAAGGCCCTGGACGTCGTGCTCGACAGCGACGTGAAGGGCGATGCCGGCAAGGGGGAGGTGCAGATCTCCAAGCTGCGCCTCGACCTGGGCCCCGCCGGCATCACGGGTCAGGGGCGCGCCTCGGGCCTCAACACGCCGTCTCCGCGCATCGAGGGCCTGGAGATCCGGAGCCACGACCTCGACCCGGCCCGCCTGGCCGCGTACTACCCGCCTCTGGCGAAGCAGCTCAAGGGCCAGATCGCGGGACCGATCGGCCTTCTCGTCCAGGCGAGCGGAACGCAGGCTTCGCAGGCCCTGGAACTGCGCGTCGATCTCACGCCGGTGAAGCTCGTCCTTCCGCAGACCATGACCAAGGCGGCGGGTGCGCCCATGACGCTGGTCGCGCACGTGAAGGGTGCGTCGCAAGGCAAGCTCGCCTTCGACGCGAATCTCGATCTCGCCGGGGCGGACCTGCGACCCGGGCAGTCGCTGGACAAGGCGCCGGGTCAGCGGCTGGAGCTTTCCGCAAAGGGGACGCGCACCAGCTCGGGGACGACCGCCAACCCGCAGCAGCGGATGGACCTGGAGTCCGTCGCGCTCCACGTGCTGGGCGACCGCATCGACGCGCATGGCTGGTTGGAAACGAAGGGCGTGGGCGACAAGGCGACCAAGCAGTTCGACCTGCTGGTGACCAGCGACCACCTCGACCTCGACCGGATGCTCCTCCCCTCCACGTCGCAGAAGAAGGAGCAGAAGCCGCCGCCCGATCCGAAGACGTTCGCCGGTCTCTCCGGGCACGCGACGGCGAAGCTCTCCCGCGTCGCCTACAAGAAGCAGCAGTTCCAGAACGTGGTCGCGGAAGTGACGATGAAGGAGGACCAGATCGACGTGCAGACCGCGTCCATCCAGGGGCTCGGCGGTCAGATCGACGCGGGCGGAACGCGCATCAAGCTCGCGCATCCCAAGGAGCCCTGGCACGTGGCGACCAAGATGCGCGGGATCGACCTCGAGAAGGCCTCCGCGATGGGCTCGCCGAAGAAGGTGCTGGGAGGTCGCTTCGACGGCGACGTCACGCTGGACGGCCGCGGGGAGGACATCACCGACCTGACCAAGTCGCTTTCGGGGGTGATGATCGGGCACGTGCTGGACGGCAAGTTCTACGGCAAGGACATCGTGGCCTCGGCGGCATCGCCGGTGTTGGGAGCGCTTCCGGGAGCGCTGCGCGGGAAGGTGCCGCAGAGCGGGGCGACCGACTTCGGCAAGGACCTGCCCTTCGGGCTCACGCTCAAGGACGGGTGGGCGCGGCTGAAGGAGCCGCTCAAAGCGTCGACGCCGCAGGCGGACATGAGCTTCTCGGGCGGCCTCCGGCTGGACGGCACGCTGGACATGCCCGGGACGGTCGCGCTGACCCCCGCCACCGTGCAGCAGCTCACCGGCGGGCGCGTGAAGCTCGACACCAACGTGCCGGTCGGCCTGCGCCTCGTTGGACCCGCTACGAGCCCGCGCATCGCCG
>DATFUN010000326.1:0-2056 GCA_035260805.1 Myxococcales bacterium
GCAAGAGCTGGATGGCGGCGAGCAGGTGCGGATCGCTGGCCAGGCCGCCCTCGTGCAGCGGCAGCTTCTGCGCCGCCTTCAGGCCCTCGGTGACCCAGCGGGCCTCCACCTCCTCCAGCTGCGCGGATCGCTCCGGGTCGAGCTCGGCGAGCCGGCTGCGCGCGAGCAGCCCGTGGTAGGTGAGCGGCCGCATCTCGACCAGCCAGATCAGGTCGGCGCGGGCAGTCTCCCGCGCGGCGGCCCGCGCCGCCTCGCTCTCGCCGTTGTCGGGCTCGAGCAGCGCGCGGGCGCGCCAGTAGCGCGCCCGCTCCTCCTCGGCGCCGTCGGCGTCGGGGTGCGCGGCCAGCGCGTCGAGGAAGATCACCCCCTGGCGCGGGTGCCCCTCGGCGAAGTGGGACCAGAACAGGCGGAACTCGGCTTCGGTCCTGAGGTCGCTGTCCGGGTGATGCTCGACGATGTCGTGCAGGAAGGCGCGCTCCCCGGCGTGATCGCCCGCTCGCCTGCGGGCGAGCGCCTGCGCGAACACCGCGTCGTCGGAGAGCGTGGACCCCGGGAAGTTCCGGTGCAGCGCTTCCCAGAGCGAGGCCACCTGCGCGTCCTGCGCCATGGTCTGCAGCTGCGCCAGAAGGTACAGCGCGCGCGCGCGCAGGTCCGGATCCGCGCAGCGCAGCACGACCGGCGCGAGCGCCGCCCGCGCCTTGCCGTAGTCCCGCTCCTTGCGCAGCGCCCGGCCGCGGGCGAGCCCCGCGCGGCAGGCGAGCGGATCGGCCGGATCCCGGGGGGCGCGGGCGACGTCCTCCGCGGTCGGCTGGTGCTCCGCCGGCAGCCCTCCCGGAGCGAGCAAGGAGAGCGCCTCCTTGAGCAGCCCCGCCGGCGTGCGGTCGCCCGGGCAGCCGCCGTGGCAGAGCGAGGGAAGCTTGATGCGCGAGAGCTGGTCGAGCGCGTCGCGGTTGCGATGCGCGTCGAGCAGCACCTCGGTCCTTCGGACGAGCTTCACCGGCGGGATCCCCTCCCCCGGACCCAGCTGCCGCTCCCGCGCGCGGGCCGAGTCGGCCGCCGGCGACAGCGGGTGGTCCACCCAGGCCGCGCGCCAGTGTGCGCGTGCCTTGTCCTTCGCGCCGGCCGAAAGCTGCGCGTCGCCGGCCAGTAGATGCGCGCTGGCAACGTCCGCCCGCACCTTTCCGCTGAAGATCGGCTCCAGCACCTCCTCGACCTGGGCGGCCAATCGCGGACCGGCCACGTGGGCCTTCAGCAGCTGGCGGGCGCGCTCGAGGAGCGCCTGGTCCGCGTCTACGTAGCGCGCCGGGATCTGCGCGAGCAGCCGGTCGGCGGCAGCCGCCTCGCCGCCGTCGATCGCGCTCAGCGCGGCGAGGTGCAGCGCCCGGTCGGACAGCGGACCGCCCGCGGCCGCAAGCTCCTCGAACGCCGCGCGAGCTGCGCGCGGACGATCGGCGGCACGCAGCGCGAGCGCCCGGAGCCAGCGGCCCGCGGCATCCTCCGGCTTGCGGGGAATGAGGCTGAGCGCCCGGGCCGCGTGCCCCGACTGCAGCTCCGCGGCCGCCCGCTTCAGCGGACCCGCCTCGAACCAAGGCGCCAGCTCGGCGTCGCCGTACGCGGCCACCTCGGCCTCGCGCTCGGCCGGCGCGGAAGCCTCCGCGTACGCCGAGGCGGCGCCGAGCGACACGAGGCCGAGCAAGAGGACCGTTCTGGAAGCGGGCATGTCGCGTTCGGGAAGGTAGGGAACTGTGGCACCCGCGCCGGGCGGAGTCCAGTTCGGGAACCGCGCTCGGAACGTCCTCCATTCCACGACTGAACCGAGGGGCAGCAGCGTGTTACCCTCGGGAAAGGTGGACGCAAGGACACAGAGCGCGCTCCTCGCCGCCATCGTCACCCTGGCGCTCGCGCTGGCGATGCTCCTGCGCAAGGGGCGCACGCGCCTGTGGACCGCCTTCGCGCTCCTCAACGTGGCGCTCCTCGTGTACGAGCTGGGCGACTTCCTCGCCGGCGTCCTGCACGTCGCGTGGCCGCTGCGGCTCATGCTGGTCGCGGCGGGCTT
>DATFUN010000327.1:0-2683 GCA_035260805.1 Myxococcales bacterium
CAGACGCTCGCGTACCTCGACGTGCTCTTCATCCTGGCCTGCTTCACCGCCGTCATGGTCCCGCTCGTCCTCCTCACCCGGCGCGCCGCTCGTGGCGCCGCCATGGCGCACTGAGATGGCGACGGCCCTGATCAGCGGAGCGGGCCGCGGCATCGGGCTCGAGGTCGCGCGAGAGCTTTTGCGCGAGGGCTACGACGTGCTGCTTGGCATGCGCGATCCCCGCCATGCGCCCGCGGTGCCGCGGGGCAGGGTGGAGGAGTTGGACGTCGCTTCGCCGCAATCCATCGCTGCCGTCGCCAAGCGGCTGGCCGATCGCGGCGAGCGGCTCGACGTGCTGGTGAACAATGCCGGCGTCTACCGGTCTCCGCCGCGGGAGACGTGGGACGTCAACGTGCGCGGTCCCGTCCTGCTGACGCGCGCGCTGGCGCCGCTGCTCGTCCCGGGCGCGCGGGTGGTGATGGTCTCCAGCGGGCTCGGCTCCCTCTCCGGGCAGCCGGACGACGTCGCGCGCCGCCTGCGCGACCCCGCGTTGACGATCGACGACGTGCTGCGGCTCGCCGAGGAAGCGCCGGACGGATACGGCGCGAGCAAGGCGGCGCTGAACGCGCTGGCCAGGCTGTTCGCGCGCGAGCTCCCGGAGGCGCGGGTCAATTCGGTCGACCCTGGATGGGTGCGCACCGAGATGGGCGGGCCGGGAGCTCCGCGCTCCGTCGAGCAGGGCGCCGCGTCCGTGCTCTGGGCTGCGCGGGTTCCACCGGACGGACCGACCGGCGGGTGGTTCCGGGACGGCAATGCCATGGCGTGGTGAGGTAGGGAGGATCGATGCGGTTCGACCTGGTCGCCTTCGATCTGTACGGCACGCTCCTCGCCATCGAGAAGCTGGAGGGCGCGCTCGCGGCCATCCTCGGCGGCGATGCCCGCAAGCTCCTCGCCGACTGGCGCAAGGCGCAGCTCGCCCGGACCTGGGAGCTGAACCAGCGCGGGGACTACGAGCCATTCGGGGAGGTGACCGCACGCGCTCTGGCCCAGGTCGCCCCGCATCTCTCCCCGCAGGTGATGGAGCGCGCCTGCAAGGCGTGGCTGACGGTCCCTCCGCACCCCGACGCGGTCCCCGCGGTCCGGAAGCTGCGCGCTAGCGGAGTGCGATGCGCGGTGCTCTCCAACGGGACCGCCTCCATGATCCGCTCCGCAATCGAAGCCGCGGGCCTTCCCATCGACGAGGTCCGCAGCGTCGAGGAAGTACGGGTCTACAAGCCGGACGCGCGCGTCTATGCGTTGCTGGACGGGATGGCGCCGCGCGATCGCACGCTGTTCGTCAGCTCCAACGGCTGGGACGTGGACGGGTGCAAGAAGACTGGCCGCACGGTGGCGTACGTCGATCGCGGCGGCACGCCTCCCACGCAAGCTCCCGACGGGCGCGTCGCTTCGCTCGAGGACCTGTTGCCGTTTGCCGGCTAGAGCTACGTCCGCCGCGCCTTCTCCGGCTTCACGAAACGGGTGACCACGAAGAGCAGCTCTTCCATGGTGAAGGGCTTGGACAAGGTGGCCGCCACTCCCTGCGCCTGCAGCGAAGTCGACTGCGGAGGAACGGCGCTCATCACCACGATCGGCACTTTGCGCAGCTTCGTGTCAGCCTTCATCGAGGCGACCACCTCCCATCCGTCCTTGTGAGGGAGGAGGAGGTCGAGGAGCATCAGGTGCGGCCTGGAGCCGCTCCGGTGCAGGAGCGACAGCGCCTTCTCTCCGTGCGGGGCACCGACGCAGTGGAACCCGGAACGGTCCAGCTCTTCGCAGATGGACTCGCGCAGGTCTGTCTGATCCTCGACGACGAAGATGGTCGGCTTCATCCGACCGTTGTCGCGCGATTCGCCCCCGCCGGCCAGCGCCAAGTGCGCGATCCGTGGACTGACGCGCTACTTGCCCTGCACCTTCTTGCGCCACAGCTCCCAGGGCCGCGCGGCCGTCGCCTCCATGCTGGCCTGCGCCCGGGTCGCTTCCTCGGGATCGAGGTAGGTCACCTTCTGCGAGAGCTGCATGGCCTGCGTCTGCAGCCGCGCATTCTGCTCCGAGTAGACGCTGCGGAAGACCGTGCGCGGCATGTCGGGACCGACCACCACCGCGCCGTGGCCGCGCATCAGCGCGATGTTGTTCTGGCCGAGCGCCTTCGCGAGCGCCTGGCCGAGCGGAAGCGTCTTCACCAGCATGTCCGTCTGCTCGCCCGCAGCGCGGATGTCGAACACCGGCACGCCGGCCCCGAGGAACCCGCTCATGTGGAACACCGGCCGCAGGGGCACGCCGGTGACCCCGAACGGAATCAAGGCGAGCGCGTGGTTGTGCACGACCGCCTGCACGTCTGGCCGCGCGGCATAGACCGCGGCGTGGATGAAGCGCTCGCCGAACAGGGCGGTGCCGGGTGGCGCTACGGCGTTGCCTTGCAGATCGTGCTCGAGCAGGTCGGTCGCCGTGACCAGCTCCGGCGCAATGGATCGCGCCAGCAGGAAGTGCTTGGGGTCGCCCGGCACCCGGATGCTGACGTGGCCGTATGCGTCCAACACCCCCAGCTCGGCCAGGATGTGGTTCGCGGCCACGAGATCGTCGATCGCCTTGGCGCGGGCCTGCTCGCGGGCAGCCGCCGCCGCCTCGGGAGGAGGCTGCCCGCCCGGGGGAGTCGGCTGCGTGGACA
>DATFUN010000328.1:0-3045 GCA_035260805.1 Myxococcales bacterium
AAGAGCCCCCGCCTGCGAAGCCGCAACCCACGAGCCGTGCGCCGCACCCTGCGAAGCGCAAGCGGGCGGAGCTCCGATGATCGCCCTCGTAGCCGCGCTCGCGGTGGCCGCCGCGCCGTCAGGACCGGTGGACTTCACCGCGCAGACGATGCGGATGGAGCCGCGGGAGCGCCGCACCATGCTGGACGGAGCGGTCCGCCTCTCGCGAGGCGGGATGGTGGTGACCGGCGACCGGGCGGTGGTCGAGTTCGCCCCCGAAGAGCAGCCCGCGCCGCAGCCGCAGCGCAAGCCGGCGCGGCGCCGCGGCCGCGACGAGCCGGCGCTCCTGGGCCAGAAGCTGGAGAGGTTCACGGTGGACGGGAACGTCCACGTGCAGCGCGGCGACCGCACCGCGGACGGCGCCCACGGGGTCTTCGACTCCAGGGCGCAGACCCTGGTGCTGACCGGCGATGGCAAGGAAGACCCGGTCCTGCGCGACGGGTCGGAAACCCTGCGGGGCGATCGGATCGTCATGCGCCTCGACACCGAGGACGTGGACGTGCACAAGCCGCGACTCGTGCTGCGCCGGTCGGTGCCCGAGGCGCAGGAGGAGCCGCAGCTCCCGACGCGCGTCGAGGCCACGCGGCTGTCGCTCGATCGCTCGGAGCGCCTGGCCCGCTTCACCGACGACGTGGTCGTGCGGCGGGGCGACGTGACGGTCCGCGGTCCGCGCATGGACGCGCACTACGACGCCGCGGGCCAGCTCACCCATCTCTACCTGCGCGGAGGTGTGGAGATGAAGCAAGGCGACCGCCGCGCGGTGGCCCAGAATGCCGATTACGACGCGGCCACCCGCGAATTGGTGCTGACCGGCGAGCCGCGCTTGTTCGACCGGGGCGACGTGCTGGTGGGAGACAAGATCGGCCTGGCGCTGGATTCGCACGAGGTGCGGGTCGAGCGCGCGCACGGCCGGCTGCGTCCGGAGGCGCACCAGGACGAGGCGGGCGCGGGGGTGAAACGATGACCGCGCTGCATGCCCGCGGTCTGTCGAAGAGCTTCCGCGGCCGCAAGGTCGTGGACGGGGTCTCGTTCGACGTGAATCCCGGCGAGGTGGTGGGCCTCCTCGGCCCCAACGGCGCGGGGAAGACGACCAGCTTCCATTGCGTGGTGGGCCTCCTGCACCCGGACGAGGGCGAGGTGCACCTCGGTGGGCAGGACCTCTCCGGCCTGCCGCTCCACCGCCGGGCGCGGATGGGGCTCGGGTATTTGCCGCAGGAGGCGAGCATCTTCCGCAAGCTGACCGTGCGGCAGAACCTGCTGCTCGTGCTCGAGGGGCAGGGGGTGCACGGAGGCGAGGCGCGGGAGCGCACCGACGACGTGCTGCAGGAGTTCGACCTGCTCCGGGTTGCCGGCTCGCTCGGTGAGCAGCTCTCCGGTGGGGAGCGCCGGCGGACCGAGATCGCGCGCGCACTTCTGGCCGAGCCGCGGTTCCTCCTCTTCGACGAGCCCTTCGCCGGCATCGACCCGATCGCCGTGCACGAGCTGCAGCGGCTGATCGGGAAACTGCGCGACCGCGGACTGGGCGTGCTCATCAGCGACCACGCCGTGCGCGAGACGCTGGGCATCTGCGACCGCGCGGTCCTGCTGGTGGAGGGGCGGCTGCTCGAGGCGGGCACGCCGCCGCAGATCGCGGCCTCGGAGCGCGCCCGCGCCGTCTACCTGGGCGAACGGTTCAAGCTGGAATGAAAGGGAGAGCGTAGAAATGGCTCTAGAGCTCAAGCAGAGTCTTCGCCTCAGCCAGCAGCTGGTGATGACGCCGCAGCTGCAGCAGGCGATCAAGCTGCTGCAGCTCTCGCGGCTGGAGCTCGTGGACCTGATCCGCACGGAGATGGAGCAGAACCCGCTGCTCGAGGAGCCGGCCGAAGGCGCAGAGGCGGAGCTGGACGAGGCCCCGGCCGAGATGACCTCGACCCTGAACGAGTCGATCGAGGCGAGCGAGCTGCTCCCCGACAAGCCGCCGGAGCGGGAGAACGACGCCAAGCAGCAGGCCGATGGCGAGGTGCAGCGGGCGGACATCGACTGGGAGCAGTACCTCGACAACTACCAGACCCAGCACACCGCGCCCTCGGGCGGCGGGATGTCCGCGGAGGACCTGCCCAACTACCAGGACACCCTCACCCGCGCCGAGGGGCTCACCGAGCACCTGATGGAGCAGCTCCGCATGGCCGGGCTGACGTCCGAAGAGGAGCAGCTCGGCGCGCTGATCATCGGGAACCTGAACCGCGACGGATACCTGGTGATGGACCCGGAGGCGGAGCCCACCGTGCCGGCGCTGCACCAGGACGTGGAGGTCCCGGCGGTGCTGGCCGAGAGCACCGACGAGGACGCGGCGCACACGGCGGAGAAGGCGCTCAAGGCGGCCGCGAAGGCAGCCGCGGCGGCGCGGGCGGCGCGCGGGGAGCCCGACCCGCTGGTGACCCTGGCCCTCGAGGCGGGCGTTTCGGGGGCCTGCGCGGACAAGGTGCTCCACGTCATCCAGCGCTTCGAGCCGATCGGCTGCGCCTCGCGCGACCTGCGCGAGTGCCTGCTGGTCCAGGCGCGCTGGTTCCTTTCCGAGGGCGAGGGCAAGGACGACCCGGACGCCGACCTGCTCCCGGCCATCATCACCGCGCACCTCAAGAACGTGGAGACGAAGAAGTACCAGGCCATCGCCAAGGAACTGCACGTCCCGCTGGACGAGGTGGTGGCCGCCATCAAGCTGCTCTCGCGGCTGGACCCCAAGCCGGGGCGGAGTTACGCTTCGGACGAGCCGCAGTACATCACTCCGGACGTCTACATCCACAAGGTCGGTGATCAGTACGTGACGGTCCTGAACGACGACGGCTTGAGCAAGCTGCGCATCTCGGCGCACTATCGGCAGGCGCTCAAGAACGGGGCCAGCAACGGCAAGGCCAAGGAGTACATCCAGGACAAGCTGCGCTCGGCGGTGTGGCTCATCCGCTCCATCCACCAGCGGCAGCGGACGATCGTGAAGGTGGCGGACTCGATCATCAAGTTCCAGCGCGA
>DATFUN010000329.1:0-9703 GCA_035260805.1 Myxococcales bacterium
CCTACACCGTGCGCTCGTTCATGATCGTGATCCTGGCGTTCGGCCTGCTCGCGCCCGCGCTCGCACCGGGCTACCAGACCCAGATGGCGTTCCTCTGGATCATGATCGTGTTCGCGCTCACCTGGGACCTGCTCGGCGGCCAGATGGGCTACAACTCGTTCGGCAACGTCCTCTTCTTCGGCATCGGGATGTACGCGTGCGTAGTGGTGCAGCGCGATCTGCACCTTGGCTACTACGCCTCGCTGTTCCTCGGCATGGGAGTGGGGACGCTGCTCGCGGTCGGCGTGGCCGCGCTGATCGGGTCGGGGCTGCTGGGACTCCGCGGCCATTACTTCGCCATCGGCACGCTGGGCATCGGCATCGCCGCCGGCGAGCTGGCGGGCGGCTGGGACTTCGTCGGAGGCGGCGGCGGCATGGTCCCGCCGATGTATCCGGGGGCCGTCGGCGGCCGCGAGACGTTCTTCTACTACCTCACCTTTGCCATCGCCGTGGTCACCTTTCCCGTCCTGCGCTTTCTCTATGCGGGGCGCTTCGGCCTGGCCATCAACGCCATCCGGGACGACGAAGACAAGGCGGAGGCGATGGGATTGCGCACCACGCAGTACAAGACGACGGCTTGGTGCGTCTCGGCTTTCTTCCTGGGTCTTTTGGGCGGCGCCGTGGGCAACCTGATCGGCTTCGTCGACCCGCGCGAGGTCGCCTTCGCCAGCTCGACTTACGGCGTGTGGATGGTGCTGATGGCCATCCTCGGCGGAAAGGGGACGCTCTGGGGGCCAGTCTTGGGCGCCGCGATCTTCCACGTCACCCAGGAGTTGTTCTGGAAGTATCTGCTCGGCTGGCAACGGGTGGCACTCGGGCTGCTCATCGTGGTGATCGTCGTCTTCTTCCCCCGCGGGATCCTCGGCTGGGCTCGCGAGCGCTGGCCGGAGCGGTTCGGCCAGCGCGTGGACGAACCCGCCTCCGAGGCCGGACGGTGACGCCGATCCTCGAGGTCCAGAACGTCAGCAAGTCGTTCGGCGGCGTGGTCGCCAACAAGGAGGTGAGCCTCGCCGTGCCGCCCGGGAAGATCTACGGCCTGATCGGGCCCAACGGCTCGGGCAAGACGACGCTGTTCAACTCCATCGTCGGCCAGCACCCGGTCGACGGAGGATCGATCCGCTTCGAGGGGCGCGAGATCACCAAGTTGCGCGTGCCGCAGATCGCCCGCCTGGGCCTGCTCCGCACCTTCCAGCAGACGCGCATCTATCGCGGGATGACCTGCGTGCAGAACATGCTGATCAGCGTCCCTCCGGCCGAGCTGGGCTGGCGATCCGTGTACGTCCGCCCGACCGCCGCGGACGAGCGCAAGGCGGAAGACCTGCTCCAGTTCGTCGGGCTGCACGCCAAGCGTCACCTGCCCGGAGGAGACCTGTCGTTCGGGCAGCAGAAGCTGCTCGAATTCGCCATGGCCCTGATGAGTCGGCCGAAGATGCTGCTCCTCGACGAGCCCACCGCGGGGATCAACCCGACGCTCATCAACGGCCTTCTCGAGCGGCTCCGGCAGGCGAACCGCGAGTTCGGCATCACGCTGCTCGTCATCGAGCACAACATGCGCGTGATCATGCAGCTCGCCGAGTACATCTACTGCCTCGCGCACGGCGAGCTGCTCGCCCACGGAAAACCGGAAGAGGTGCAGACGGACCAGCGCGTCCTCGACGCCTACCTGGGAGCCACCTGATGGAGCGGTTCGCGGCGGAGCCGCCGGCGCGCGAGCGCATCGCGCAGCTCGCCGGAGGCAAGCCGATCCTGTCTGTCGAGGACCTGCACGCCGGCTACGGCAAGATGGAGATCCTGCACGGGGTCGATCTCCAGATCGCTTCCGGGCGGGCGCTGTGCATGGTCGGGCCGAACGGGGCGGGGAAGTCGACCGTCCTGCATTCCATCTACGGGTTCACGCGCATCATCTCCGGCAGCGTCCACGTGGACGGCAAGGACATCACGCGGCTGTCGCCGAACCAGAAGCTCAAGGCATCCGGCGTCGCCTACATCCTGCAGGACAACTCGGTCTTCCCGGACATGACCGTCGAGGAGAACCTCTGGATGGGCGGGTATCTCATGGACCGGCCGGAGGCGGCGAAGGAAGCGGCCGAGCGCATCTTCCAGAAATACGATCGCCTGGCGAAGCGCCGCGGGCAGCCGGCCCGCGTGCTGTCCGGCGGTGAGAGGCGGCTCCTGGAGATCTCCCGCGCGCTGGTGATGAACCCCCGCGTGCTGCTCGTCGACGAGCCGTCGATCGGCCTGGAGCCGCGCTACATCGACATGGTCTTCGAGATCCTCGCCGAGCTGCGCCGGAACGAGGGAAAGGCCATCGTGATGGTCGAGCAGAACGCGAAGAAGGGCCTCGAGTTCGCCGACGTCGGGTACGTCCTCGTCGCCGGCTCGGTCGCCATGGCCGCCACCGGCGCCGAGCTGCTGCACGACCCACAGGTCGGCCGCCTGTTCCTCGGCGGCTAGGCGACGCACCGTGCGACGGTGATCATCGCGCTCCTGCTCGCTGCATGACCCGCCGTGGGGTCAGCGTGGGCGGCGCGGGGCGAGAAGCCGGGTTTCAGGCGGCGGTCCGGCTGGAAAGCGTCGCCTCGATCGCTTCGACGAGCTGATCGGTGGTGCACGGCTTCACCAGGTACCGGTCGCAACCCGCCTCCGCCGCACGCTCGCGATACTGGTCGCCGGCATGTCCGGACAAGGCAATGATGGCGATGCGCTCGCCGCCCTTGCGGGCGCGCAGCTCGCGGGCCACCTCCAGGCCGGAGCTGCCGGCGAGGAACAGATCGAGCACGACCACGTCCGGCGAGTGCTCCGCGGCGACCGCGATCGCCTCTGCCGCGTCGCCCGCTTCGCAGGTGTCCACGCCGTAGCTCGCGAGGCCCGCGACGAACATCCGACGCGCGATCGCGTAGTCGTCCACGATCAGGATGCGCAGCCGGCGATTCTCGCGAAGGTTCAGCATTCCCATTACACTGCGATCGCCGCGGGGTCGGAGACAAGGCGCCGCCGTGGCCGGCGGTGGGACGAGCCACCACCATTCCGCCCGTCCGTGAGCTACATTCCTCGGATGCGCGTCGTGGTTACCGGAGGAGCGGGTTTCATCGGAGCGCACAGCTGCCGGGCCGTGCTCGAGGCGGGGCACGCGGTCACCGCGCTCGACGACTTGAGCCACGGCAAGCGCGAGGCGCTGCCCCCTGGAGCGGACCTCGTTGTGATGGACGTGCGCTCGCCTCAGCTCGCGGACGAATTTCAACGCCTGCGGCCCGACGCGGTGCTGCACCTCGCCGCGCAGATGGACGTGCGCCGCTCGGTCGCCGATCCGATGCACGACGCCTCCGTGAACGTGCTCGGCACCGTCAATGCATTGGCGGCGGCGCGCCGCGCCGGCGCGCGCCGGTTCGTCTTCGCTTCCTCGGGCGGAGCGGTGTACGGCGAGCAGGAGGCTTTCCCGGCGCCCGAGCAGCATCCGCGGCGGCCGGCGAGCCCGTACGGCGTGTCCAAGCTGTGTGGCGAGGAATACCTGGAATTGGCAAGACGGGAGGGGCTCTCCGCGATCTCGCTGCGCTACGCCAACGTGTACGGCCGCGGCCAGGATCCGATGGGCGAGGCCGGAGTGGTCGCCATCTTCCTGCACAAGATGCTGAGCGGCGGCGACCCGGTGATCAACGGCGACGGCGAGCAGACGCGCGACTTCGTCTCCGTCGAGGACGTGGCGCGCGCCAACCTGCTCGCGCTCGGCTCGCAGACGACTTCTCCGCTGAACGTGGGGACGGGAATCGAGACGTCGGTCAACCAGCTGGCGCGCATCCTGGCCGGCGCGGTGGGATACACGAAACCGATCCGGCGCGGACCGCCGGCGGCGGGAGAGCAACGGCGCAGCTCCATCGACCCGGGCGAGGCGCGCGGACGGCTGGGCTGGGAGCCGCTCGTCCCGCTGGACGAAGGGCTCCGGCGCACCGCCGACTGGTTCCGCTCCCGCTGACGAGCGCGGATCGGGGTCCGCTCTTGCTTGCGCGGACACCGAAATCGAGATATGCGGATGCGTTGATATGGAGGCCCTGTCCCAGGCCTATCGTGCCCTCGGCGACGCGACCCGGCTTCGCATCTTGCGGCTGATCGCGCAGACGCCGCTCAACGTGAGCGAGCTGGTCTCGCTGGTGGGCATTGCCCAGCCCAGCGTCTCCCACCACCTGGGCAAGCTCAAGGCGATGAATCTCCTCGTGGAGGAGCGGCAGAACGGGTTCACCTATTACGCGCTCGACCTGGACAAGGACGACTCCCGCTGGCCGCTCGTCAAGGTGGCGATCGAGGACAAGACCGACGGGGACGGCGACCTCTCGCGCCTCACCGAGCTGCTCCGGCGGCGGGAGGACCGGCAGGCGCTCAACGAGCGGCTGCTCGAGCCGGGGCAGTCCTTCCAGCTCTGGTCGCGGGCGCTGGGCCGCCTGTTGCCTCGGCTCGACGTGGCGGACCTGGGCTGCGGGACCGGAGCGCTGAGCGTGGAGATGGCCCGCTGGGCGCGCTCGGTGCTGGCGATCGACAAGAGCCGCGACGCGCTGGAGGCCGCGCGCGCCCGCGCCGGGCGCGAGGGCGCCGACAACGTCGAGTTCGTGGCCGGCGACCTGCACAAGCTGGAGGTGCGGCGCCGCTTCGACCTGGTGGTGGCCTCGCAGAGCCTGCACTTCGTCGACGATCCGCCCCGGGTCCTCTCCCAGGCCCGCAAGCTGCTCAAGAAGGGAGGACGCCTGCTGGTGCTCGAGCTGTTGCCTCACGGCGAGGAGTGGGTGCGCGACCGGCTCGGCCACCGCTGGCTCGGCTTCGAGCCGGCGCAGCTCGCGGCGGCGCTGGAGGCGGAAGGATTCGGCAGCATCCGCACCGAGATGCTGCCGGGCGGGGCGGCGGCGTTCAGGCCATTCCTGCTCTGCGCCGAGGTGCCGGAATGACGCGCGCGGAGCGGGTGGCAAGGCTGCGGGCCGAGCTCGACCGGCGGGTGCTGGTCCTCGACGGCGCGATGGGAACCGCGCTGCAGGACCTCTCGCTCGCGGCGCAGGACTTCGGCGGCGCGGAGCTGGAGGGGTGCAACGAGTCCTTGAACCTCACCCGACCCGACGTGGTCCGCGGCGTCCACCGCGGCTACCTGGAGGCGGGCGCCGACGTCCTGGAGACGAATACCTTCGGCGGCACGCCGCTGGTGCTCGCCGAGTACGGGCTTTCGGACAAGGCAGTGGAGATCAACCGTGCGGCCGGCCGCCTTGCGAGGGCGGAGACCGATGCGTTCTGGACCGAGGATCGCCCACGCTTCGTGGCCGGCTCGATGGGGCCCACCACCAAGGCCATCTCGGTGATGGGCGGGGTCACCTTCGACCAGCTCATCGACCATTACGAGGCCCAGGCGCGCGGCCTGCACGAGGGAGGGGTGGACTACTTCCTTCTCGAGACCTCGCAGGACACGCGCAACGTCAAGGCGGGCCTGATCGGGATCGACCGGTTCCAGGAAACGCTTCCCCCCGAGGAGCGGCTCCCGATTGCGGTGAGCGGGACCATCGAGGCGATGGGCACCATGCTGGCCGGCCAATCGGTCGACGCGCTGGCGATCTCGCTCGAGCACCGGGACCTCCTCTACCTGGGGTTGAACTGCGCCACGGGACCGGAGTTCATGACCGACCACATCCGCACGCTGGCCGAGCTGGCCCGGACCCGCGTCGCCTGCGTGCCGAACGCGGGGCTGCCGGACGAGAACGGCCGGTACCTGGAGACCCCGGAGATGCTGGCGCGGACGCTCCTGCGCTTCGGCGAGAACGGCTGGCTGAACCTCTTGGGCGGATGCTGCGGCACGCACCGCGGGCACATCGAAAAGCTGGCGGAGATCGCCCCGCGCCTTGCGCCGCGCGCCATCCCCACCCGCCGCCGGAGTGCGCTCTCCGGCGTGGATCCACTGGAGATCGGCGATGAGGTCCGGCCGGTGATCGTCGGTGAGCGCACCAACGTGCTCGGCTCGAAGAAGTTCCGCGACCTGGTGGCGCAGGAGAAGTGGGAAGAGGCGGCGGAGATCGCGCGGGCGCAGGTCAAGCGGGGAGCGCACCTGGTGGACGTCTCCACGCAGCAGACCGATCGCGACGAGGTCGCCGACCTGCGCGGGTTCCTCGAGGTGCTCATCAAGAAGATCCGCGTGCCGCTGATGATCGATTCGACCAACGAGAAGGCGGTCGAGACCGGGCTCACCTACTCGCAGGGGAAGGCGATCATCAACTCGGTCAACCTGGAGGACGGCGAAAAGCGGTTCGAGAAGATCGTCCCGCTCGCCCGCCGGTATGGCGCCGCGCTGGTGGTCGGCTGCATCGACGAGCGCGGGCAGGCGATCAAGGCCGCGGACAAGCTCTCGGTCGCGCGCCGCAGCCACGAGCTGCTCACGCGCAAGTACGGGCTCGCCGAGCAGGACCTCTACTTCGATCCCCTGGTGTTCCCCTGCGCCTCGGGCGACGCGGGGTACACCGGCAGCGCGGTGGAGACCATCGAGGCCGTGCGGGCGATCAAGGCCGCGCTGCCCTCGTGCAAGACGGTCCTGGGCATCTCCAACGTGTCGTTCGGCCTGCCCGCGGCGGGTCGCGAGGTGGTGAACTCGGTGTTCCTCTATCACTGCGTGCAGGCCGGGCTCGACCTGGCGCTGGTGAACGCCGAGAAGCTGGAGCGGTATCCGTCCATCCCGGAGCACGAGCGCAAGCTCGCCGAGGGCGTGCTCTTCTGCCGCGAGCAGTCGGCCTTGCAGCCCGCGATCGCCGCGTTCGCAGCCCATTTCCGCGAGAAGAAACCGGAGGGTCCCGCGCGCAGCTCGCTGCCCCTCGACGAGCGCCTGGCGCGTTACATCGTGGAAGGGTCCCGCGACGGCCTGTACGACGATCTCGCCGAGAAGCTGCGCCAGGGAGCCAAGCCCCTCGACGTGATCAACGGTCCGCTGATGCTCGGGATGGACGAGGTGGGCCGGCTCTTCAACGCCAACCAGTTGATCGTCGCCGAAGTGCTGCAGAGCGCCGAATCGATGAAGGCGGCCGTCTCCTTCCTCGAGCCGCACATGGACAAGGTGAGCAGCGCCGCGCGCGGGAAGGTGCTCCTCGCCACGGTCAAGGGCGATGTCCACGACATCGGCAAGAACCTGGTCGACATCATCCTCTCCAACAACGGGTTCGAGGTGGTGAACCTGGGCATCAAGGGGCCGCCCGAGGCACTCATCCAGGCCGTGCGCGAGCACCGGCCCGACGTGGTGGGGCTCTCCGGTCTATTGGTCAAGTCGGCGCAGCAGATGGTCGCCACCGCGACCGATCTCAAGGCGGCGGGGGTGGAGCTGCCGCTCTTGGTGGGGGGGGCGGCGCTGTCGCGGAACTTCGTCGATCGCCAGATCGCTCCCGCGTACGGCGGCACGGTGGCCTATGCGCAGGACGCGATGAGCGGCTTGGACCTCGCCAAGCGCGTCACGCAGACGGACAAGCACGAATTCCTACGGAAGGAGCTGCAGGAGCGCCGCAGGCAGCTCGCCGCCGTGGACTCGGCCCGGCCCGCTCCTGTGCGCCCGAGCGCCGCGCGGCGATCGCGCAAGGTGGCACCCCTGAAGGAAGTACCGCGGCCGCCCGATCTGGACCGGCACGCGCTGACCAACACGCCCCTCGACCACATCTGGCGTTTCATCAACCCCGTGATGATCTACGGCCGCCACATGGGGCTGAAGAGCAGCGTGGTGAAGGACGTGGAAGCGGGCAACCGCGCCGAGCTGGAGAAGAGCGAGGCAGGCCGCAAGGCCCTGCAGCTCAAAGCGGCGCTGGACGATCTCAAGGCCGAGTGCCGCGCGGGCGCCATGCAGGCGCGCGCCGTCTACCAGTTCTTCCGCGCGCGCGGCGAAGGGGACGACCTGGTCCTGCTCGACCCGCGCGGCACGGAGCTGTTTCGTTTCACCTTCCCCCGGCAGGAGGGGGCGGACGGGCTCTGCCTGTCCGACTACGTGGCCGCGGACGACGCGGTGGCGCTGTTCCTCACCACGGCCGGCGCGGGGATCCGCGCGCGCGCCGAGGCGTACAAGAAGAACGGCGACTTCTTGAAGAGCCACCTGCTCCAGGCCCTCGCGCTGGAGACCGCAGAAGGATACGCGGAGCTGCTGCACGCCAACCTGCGCAGCCAGTGGGGTTTTCCGGACCCCCTGGAGATGACGATGATCGACCGCTTCAAGGCCAGCTACCACGGGAAGCGCTACTCGTTCGGCTATCCCGCCTGCCCGCGGCTGGAGGACCAGCAGATCCTCTTCCGCGCCCTCCGGCCCGAGGAGATCGGCGTCGAGCTGACCGATGGCTGCATGATGGACCCGGAGGCGAGCGTTTCGGCCGTCGTCTTCCACCACCCGGACGCGACGTACTTCAGCGTCGCGGGCGGGACGGGCTGTTAGGCCCCGCCGTGCTCCCGGGGCTGGCCACCAGCGGCATCGGCAGCCTGCCGCACACGCAGCTGGAGCTCGCGCTGCAGCAGGCGTTGCTGCTCGACATTCCCGCCGCGCCGCAGCTCCCGCGGCGCGATGCCGCCGAGTACATGGTGCCGCAGGCCCTGGAGGGGCTGCACGGGCTTCGCGCGGACGCGGAGGGCAACGCCAGCCTGGACCTGGGGGACTGGCGGCGGGGAGCGGCAACGCTCGATGCGCGGCTCGACCAGGCTCTCGAACGCGACGACGGCGTGCAACGCTTCCTTCCCTCGACCGGCGCGTGGCAGGCGCTGCGCCCGTTCCTCTGGGAGGTCGAGCAGCGGAAGCTTCCGTTCGCCAAGGTGCAGATCGCCGGGCCGTTCACCCTGCGCTGGGTGCTGCGCACCACCCGGGACGAGCCACTCGCCGCCGCCAGCGACGGCAAGGCGATCGAGCGGCAGATCTTCCGGCTGGTGCTGGCCCGCGCGCTGGCCCTGTCCCGGAGGCTGCGGGAGACCGGCGCCCGTCCGGTGATCTTCCTCGACGAGCCGGGCCTGTACGCCTTCGATCGCCGGGACCCGCAGCACCTGGTCAGCCTGCAGGAGTTGCGCGTGGTCGTGCTGGCGCTCCGGCGCGAGGGCGCGGTGGTCGGCGTGCATTGCTGCGGCAATACCGAGTGGGCGCAGCTCCTCGGGCTGGGATGGGACCTGGTCTCCATCGACGCCCGGCTTTCGCTCGAGGCGGTCCTCGCGACCGGCGCGGTCTTCGAGAGGTTCCAGGCGGCGGGAGGTGTGCTGTCGCTCGGCATCGTTCCGACCGACCTCAGCGCACCGGACGATCTGGATGCCGTCCTCCGCGACGCCCGGCACCGGCTCGGGCGCGAGGCGCTGGCGCGCTGCCTGCTCACTCCGGCGTGCGGCCTGGCGATGCGCAGCGTGCCGGACGCAGAGCGGATCTTCGCCGAGCTGCGCCGCGCACAGCAGGAGCTTCGCGGCGGCGACGGCCGGTCATGATCGAGGCGCTCGTCCTCGGCGCGGGTGCCGCGGGCCTGCGCGCGGGCGCGGAGCTGTTGCGCAAGCGCGTGCGCCTGCTGGTGATCGAGGCGCGAGACCGGATCGGCGGCCGGGTCCACAGCGTGGAGGACCGCGAGCTGGGTCGCGTGGTCGAGCTGGGCGCGGAGTTCGTGCACGGCGAACCGGCGCGCGAGCTGGAGCTGCGGAAGCTGAAGCTCGAGGAGAT
>DATFUN010000330.1:0-8127 GCA_035260805.1 Myxococcales bacterium
CGAGCACGTCCGCTTCGACCCGGAGCGCACCCTGCGCGCCGTGGAGTCCGACTACACGCAGGCAACCGACCTGGCCGAGGCGCTGGCGCTCAAGGGCGTGCCGTTCCGCACCGCGTACCAGCTCGTCGGGAAGCTGGTGCGCACCTGCCAGGAGCAGGGGCTGCCGCTGGCGAAGGCGACGCCGCAGCTCGCCCGCCAGATCGATCCGCGATTCGACGACGAGGTGATGCGCGCCACCGATCCGCGCGCCTCCGTCGCGCGCAAGCGGAATGCGGGCGGCACGGGACCCGCCCAGGTGCAGGAACAGATCGAGGCGCTGGAACAGAAGGCCGGCCGGGCCGCCGAGGCCGGCCGCGCGGTGCCGAGGCTGCACGACTTGTTCGCGCAGCTGCGGGAGGCGGACCTGTGAAGCGCGACTTCCTCGAGCTGTCGGACTTCAGCGTGGCCGAGCACGCCGCCCTGTTCCGCCGCGCGCGCGAGCTGAAGGAGGCGCGCCGACGGGGCGAGGTGGCGAGCACGCTGGCCGGCCGGACGCTCCTCCTTCTGTTCGAGAAGCACTCCACCCGCACGCGCCTCAGCTTCGAGGCGGCGATGGGTCAGTTGGGCGGGACCGCGATCACCTTGCCGATGCAGGACAGCCAGATCTCCCGCGGGGAATCGCTCGCCGATACGGGCGCGGTCGCCTCCCGCTACGTCGACGCGATCATGTACCGGACCTTCGGCGACGACCGCCTTCGCGAGCTTGCCCGCGCCGCCACTGTCCCCGTGATCAACGGCCTCTCCGACGGCGGCCATCCTGTGCAGCTTCTGGCTGACCTGTTCACCGTGGAGGAGCGCCTCGGATCGCTCGGCGGCAAGGTGGTGGCCTGGGTGGGCGACGGCGCGTCGAACATGGCGCTCTCGTGGATCGAGGCCGCCCGGCTCTTCGGGTTCACTCTGCGCATCAGCGCTCCGGAAGGGTTCCGGCCGGCGCGCAGCGCCGGGTCGGAGCTCGTGGCCGACCCCCGGGAGGCCGTGCGGGGCGCCGACGTGGTGACCACCGACGTCTGGATCAGCATGGGCCAGGAGAAGGAGGCGGCCGCCCGACGGAAGGCGTTCGCGGGCTACTGCGTCGACCAAGCGCTGCTCTCCCGGGCCAAGCCTTCGGCGATCGTGCTGCATTGCCTGCCGGCCCACCGCGGCGAGGAGATCAGCGCGGGAGTGATCGACGGGCCCCAGTCGGCGGTGCTGGACGAGGCGGAGAATCGGATGCACGTCCAGAAGGCGCTGCTCGAGGCTCTCATCCTGCGGCGGTGAGCCGCAACGGGCGCCCGCAGGCGGCATCGGCTATGGTGTGCGCCCCATGACTGCCCGCCTACCCGTCCTGGTGCTCCTCTGCGCCGCGGCCTGCAAACCGCAGGCGAGCACGACGACGATGCTGCGCGTCAGCATGATCCCCACCACCGACCCGTCGAAGGCGACCCGGGAGATGCAGCCCCTGGTCGACTATCTGGGAAACCGGACGGGGACGAAGGTGGAGATGACCATCCCGACCAACTACGCCGCGGTGGTCGAGGCGCTGGTGAACGACCAGGTCGACGTCGCGCACCTGGGCGGGTTCACGTACGTGCAGGCCTCGAGGCGCGCCGGCGTGAGGCCGCTGGTCCAGCGCGACCGCGACCGCGATTTCCACAGCAAGTTCGTCACCCAGCCCGGCTCGCCCATCCAGTCGCTCGCCGACCTGAAGGGGCGGTCGTTCGCATTCGGTGACGTCAACTCCACCTCCGGGCACCTGATGCCCGAGTACTTCATGCGGCAGGCGAACGTCGATCCATCTGTCATGGCCAAGGCGATCTACACGGGCGGCCACGATGCGACGCTGCTCGCCGTCGCCAATGGAAAGGTCGACGCTGGCGCGCTCGACGAAGCGGTCTTCCAGCGCCTGACCACCACCGGGAAGGTGAATCCCGCGAAGGTGCGCGTCTTCTGGACCACGCCGCCGTTCCTCGACTACGTGTGGGTGGCGCGCAAGGGGCTGGACACCAAGGTCTCCGGCGCGGTGGCGAACGCGTTCCTCGCGCTCAACGACGCCGATCCGCAGCAGAAGCATATCCTCGAGGTGCTCTCGGCGAAGAAGTACCTGAACGCCGACGACGCGAGCTACGACAGGCTCCGGCAGGCCGCGGAGCAGGCCGGTCTGCTGCGGTGATCTACGAGCTGCGAGGCGTCGGGCACGTGTATTCAGGGCGCGCCGGAGCGGTGCGGGCCCTGGAAGACGTGACGCTGCGCGTGTCGCGCGGCGAGCGGGTCGCGCTGCTCGGCCCGTCGGGTGCGGGGAAGTCGACGCTCCTGCGCCTCCTGAATGCCACGCTCCGGCCCACCCGCGGAACGCTCTGCTTCGAGGACCGCGACCTGTGTGCGCAGGCGCCCGGCGAGCTGCGCGCCGTGCGGCGGCGCATCGGCACCGTCTTCCAGCATCCCTCGCTGGTGCCCTCGTTGACGGCGCTGCAGAACTCGCTGTGTGGACGGCTGGGCAGCTGGAACCTGCTGCGCTCGATCCGCGCTCTGATCGCTCCGGTGCAGGACGACGTTCGCGCGGGACTGGCCGCGCTGGAGACGGTCGGGCTGTCCGGCAAGGCCTCTGCCCGTGCCGACGAGCTGTCCGGCGGGCAGCAGCAGCGGGTCGCCATCGCGCGCGTCTTGGTGCAGGACCCCGAGGTGGTCCTCGCCGACGAGCCGTTCGCCTCGCTCGATCCGGGCCTGACGGTCCAGCTCGCCGACCTGCTCTTCGCCGTCACGCAGCGGCGCACACTGATCGCCGCCATGCACGACGTGGACCTGGCTCTGCAGCGCTTCCAACGCATCGTCGGCATGCGCGGCGGGCGGATCGTCTTCGACGTGCAGACCGCGGAGGTCTCGCCTTCGCTGCTACAGGAGTTGTATGCCCGCGAGGCGAGGCGGGCCGGGTGAAGCGCGCCGCCCTCGCAGGCGCCGCCTGCTCGGCCCTGGCGCTGTGCATGGCCGGCGTCGGCGTCCACCCCGCCTTTGACGCGCGGGCGGTGGGCAGTTTCGTCCGCGGCGTCTTCCCGCCCGACCTCTCCCCCGCGTTCTTGCAGGTGGTCGGGCTGGCCGTGGCGCGGACCCTGGGCATTGCCTTGGCAGGCACCGCTCTCTCGGTGCTCGGCGGCCTGCCGCTCGGCATCCTCGCCACCCCGTCGCTCTTCCGGCGCGGCCCGCTGCTCGCCGGCGAGCGCCCCGGCGTGCTGAGCGCGCTTCTGGCAGGGTCGAGCCTCGCCGCGCGCGCCTTCCTCCGCTTCCTGCGCGCCGTGCCCGACCTGGTCTGGGCACTTCTCTTCGTGGTGGGCTTCGGCCTGGGGCCCCTGCCCGGAGCGCTCGCACTGGGGGTGAGCGCGGCGGGCATCCTCGGCCGCGTCTACGCCGATCTGTTCGAGAACGTGCCGCCCGGCCCGGTGCTCGCCCTCCACGCGGCGGGTGCCTCGCGCATGCAGGTGTTCGCGGCGGCGATCTGGCCCCAGGCGGCGCCGTCGGTGGCGGCCTACACGCTCTACTCCTTCGAGTGCTGCGTCCGGGCCGCCGCGGTGCTGGGCTTCGTCGGCGCCGGCGGCATCGGGGGAGAGATCAACCTCTCCATGCGGCTCTTCGAGTACGGCCAGGTGCTGACGCTGCTCTTCGCCTTCGTCGCGCTGGTGCTGCTCACCGACGCGGCCAGCCGGCGGCTGCGCGGCCGCTTCCAGCGCAACGCGGTGCACGGAAGCGGCTTCTTGCGCGGGGCCGTCGAAGGCCGCGTCCTCCGCCGTGCCCCGGCGCTGCTCTGGATCGCCATCGCCGTGCTCGCCTTCCAGCAGGCCGGCTTCCTCGGGATCGCCGCGCCGGGCCTGATCGCGCATTTCGGCCGCTTCGCCCGGCAGCTCTTCCCGCCCGATCTGTCCTCCGGCTTCCTCGCCAGCCTGGTGGAGCCGCTCTGGCAGACGGTGTCCATCTCGGTGGTGGGCACCGCGATCGGCATCGCGCTGGGCGGCGCGCTCGCGCTGCCCGCCACGGCCACTTTGCTGCTCGACCGGCGCGACGCGCCCGGCGTGGCCGGCCGGGCGCTGAGGATGCTCGCCTACTCCGGATCCCGCCTGCTGCTCGCGCTGCTCCGCTCCATCCCCGAGCTGGTCTGGGTACTGCTCTGCATCCTGGCGGTAGGGCTGGGACCGTTCGCGGGGGCGCTGGCGCTGGGACTGCACACGGCGGGCGTGCTCGGGAAGCTCTACGCCGAGACGCTGGAAGAGGTCCCCGACGGCCCGGTGGAGGAGCTCCGGGCCGCCGGCGCCACGCGGCCGCAGCGGCTCTTGTGGGCGATGTGGCCCCAGGCACGCGAGATGCTGCTCGGCTACACGCTCCTGCGCTGGGAGACCAACCTGCGCGTCTCGACCGTGGTCGGGATGGTGGGCGGCGGCGGGCTCGGGCTCGCGCTCTACAACAACGTACAGCTCGGGTTCTACCCGCGCGCTGCCACGCTGGTCCTGCTCATCTACCTGCTCGTCTCCGTCACGGACTGGCTCTCCGACCGGCTGCGCAAGCCGGCCACCTCGACCGAGGCGCCGCCGGCGAGCGCGATGGAGCTGATCAGCGCTGCTTCTGGTAGTCCTGCAGCGCCTTGACGCTGAGCGGCCCCTGCTGCAGCGCCTCGATCGCGGCCACCGCCGCGCGGCAGGACGTCAGCGCGGTGAAATACGGGATCCCGTGCATCAGCGTCTCGCGGCGGATGCTGTAGCTGTCGGCGATGGCCTGCTTGCCGGAGGTGGTGTTGAACACCAGCGCGATCTCGCCGTCGATGATCTTGTCGACGATGTGCGGCCGCCCTTCGGCCACCTTGAGCACCGGCGTGGCCGGGACGCCTCGCTCGCGGAAGTAGCGGGCCGTGCCCTGGGTGGCGACGACCTCGAATCCGCAGGCCACCATCCGCCGGGCCAGGTCGACGCTGCCCTCCTTGTCCTCGTCGCGCACGGAGATGAACACGCGCCCGGACAGCGGCAGGCCGTTGCCCGCGGCGATCTGCGCCTTGGCGAAGGCGCGCGCGAACGAGTCGTCCAGCCCCATCACCTCGCCGGTGGAGCGCATCTCGGGTCCCAGGATGGTGTCGGCCCGGGAGAAGCGGTGGAAGGGGAACACCGCTTCCTTCACGCTCAGGTACTCGGGCACCACCGTCTTGGTGATCCCCTGCTCCGCCAGCGTCTTGCCCACCGTGCACAGCGCGGCCACCCGGGCCCAGGGGATGCCGGTGGCCTTCCCCACGAAGGGTACGGTGCGCGAGGCGCGCGGGTTCGCCTCCAGGATGTAGATGCGGCCTTCCCGCACGGCGAACTGCACGTTCATCAGGCCGACGACTTTCAAGTGCCGGGCCAGCGCCATCGCCTGCCGGGAGATCTCCTCGATGATCTTCGGCTGCAGGCTGAAGGGAGGCAGGGCGCACGCCGAGTCGCCGGAGTGGATGCCCGCCTCCTCGATGTGCTCCATCACGCCGCAGACGACGTAGCGCTCGCCGTCGCCGACGCAGTCCACGTCCACCTCGATGGCGTCCTTGAGGAACCGGTCGATGAGGATCGGCCGCTCCTCCGAGGCGCGGACGGCCTCCGTGGAGTAGTGCACCATCCCCTCGTCGTCGTGCACCACTTCCATCGCGCGGCCGCCCAGCACGAAGCTGGGGCGCACCATCACCGGGTAGCCGATGCGCCGGGCCGTCGCGAGCGCCTCCTCCGTGCTGCGGGCCACGCCGTTCTCCGGCTGGAGCAGCTTCAGCTCCTCCACCACCCGCGCGAATCGCTCGCGGTCCTCGGCGGCATCGATGGCGTCCACGCTGGTGCCGAGGATGGGAATGCCGGCGTCGAGGAGCCCCTGCGCCAGCTTGAGCGGAGTCTGCCCCCCGAACTGCACGATGGCGCCGATCGGCTTCTCGCGCCGCGCGATCTCGACCACGTCCTCCAGCGTGAGCGGCTCGAAGTAGAGGCGGTCGGAGGTGTCGTAGTCGGTGGAGACCGTCTCCGGGTTGCAGTTGACCATGATGGTCTCGATCCCCACCGCCCGAAGCGCGTAGCTGGCCTGCACGCAGCAGTAGTCGAACTCGACCCCCTGGCCGATGCGGTTCGGCCCCGACCCGAGGATGAGCACCTTCTTGCGCGCGTCGGGGCGCACCTCGTCCTCGTCCTCGTACGAGGAGTAAAGGTACGGCGTGTTGGCCTCGAACTCGGCCGCGCAGGTGTCGACGCGCTTGAACACCGGATGCAGGTCCCGCGCCTCGCGCTGCCGCGCGATCTCCTTCTCCGGCTTGCGCGAGAGCTGCGCGATTCGCTTGTCGGAGAAGCCCAGCCGCTTCCAGCGCTGGAGCTGCGAGATGGCCTCGCCGGAGGCGATCTCCCGCTCGGCGCGGATCAGCTCCTCGATCTCGCGCAGGAACCACGGGTCGATCGCCGAGAGCTGGCCGATCTCGCTGGTCGGCATGCCCGCGCGATACGCCTCGCCCACCCAGAACAGGCGCCGTGGCGTGGGCGTCTTCACCTCGGACCGGATGCGCTCCAGCTCCTGCGCGCTGTACGCCGCCTCGGGCGGCGCGTCGCGCCCGAGCGGGCTGTGCAGGCCGGTGGTGCCGTTCTCCAGGCTGCGCAGCGCCTTCTGCAGTGCCTGGTTGAAGGTGCGCCCGATGGACATCACCTCGCCGACCGACTTCATCGAGGTGGTGAGCGTCTGGTCGGCGTTGGGGAACTTCTCGAAATTGAAGCGCGGGATCTTCACCACGCAGTAGTCGATGGCCGGCTCGAAGGAGCTGGGAGTCGACTTGGTGATGTCGTTCTGGATTTCGTCGAGCGAGTAGCCGACGGCGAGCTTGGCGGCGATGCGCGCGATGGGGAACCCAGTCGCCTTCGAGGCCAGCGCCGAGCTCCGCGACACGCGGGGGTTCATCTCGATGACCACGATGCGCCCGGTGCGCGGATCGACGCCGAACTGGATGTTCGACCCGCCCGTCTCCACGCCGATGGCGCGGATCACCTTGCGCGCCATGTCCCGCATGTCCTGATATTCGACGTCGCTCAAGGTCTGCGCCGGCGCGACGGTGATCGAGTCGCCGGTGTGCACGCCCATCGGATCGACGTTCTCGATCGAGCAGATGATCACCACGTTGTCGGCGTGGTCGCGCATCACCTCCAGCTCGAACTCCTTCCAGCCGAGCACCGACTCCTCGATGAGGACCTCGTGCGTCGGGCTGTAGGCAAGCGCGCGCGCGCCCATGTCCGACAGCTCCTCGCGGTTGTAGGCAATCCCGCCGCCCAGGCCTCCCAGGGTGAAGCTCGGGCGCAGGATGAGCGGGAAGCCCAGCTCGTGGCCGACCGCGTTGACCTCGTCCAGGGAGCGGGCCACGCCGGACTTCGGCACGTCGAGGCCGACCGCCGTCATGGTGTCCTTGAAGCGCTGGCGGTCCTCGGCCTTCTCGATGGCGTCGAGCTGGGCGCCGATGAGCTGGGTGCCGTACCTCGCCAGGATTCCCTGCCGGGCGAGCTGCACCGCCAGGTTCAGCGCCGTCTGGCCACCCAGGGTGGGCAGCACGGCGTCGGGCCGCTCGGCCGCCAGGATCCGCTCGGCCGACTCGACCGTGAGCGGCTCGATGTAGGTGCGGTCGGCCCACTCCGGATCGGTCATGATGGTGGCCGGATTGGAGTTGAGCAGGATCGTCCGGTACCCCTCCTCGCGGAGCGCCTTCAGCGCCTGCACGCCCGAGTAGTCGAACTCGCAGGCCTGCCCGATGACGATGGGACCGGAGCCGAGCAGGAGGATCGATTTCAGGTCTTTGCGGCGCGGCATCCCGGGGCTGTTCGTCTAACATGGGAGGCGCATGGAATCCATCGAAGCCGCGGCGCTCGCCCGCAACGACCGCTACCTGCGCGAGTTCGTCGAAGCGCTCGAGCTGTGCCCCTTCGCGCGCAAGTGCCGCGAGAGCGGCCGCCTGGCCCGGCGGGTGCTGCGCGGCGAGCGGCCGGCCGAGGCCACGGCGGCGGCCGTCCGCGAGCTGGAGCTGACTTCCGAGGAGCAGGTGGAGGTGGCGCTGCTCATCTACCCGGAGTTCGCCGGCGACCTGCGCGCGTTCGAGGA
>DATFUN010000331.1:0-6689 GCA_035260805.1 Myxococcales bacterium
AAAGCCTCACTGCACCAGCCGGAAGACGCGGAAGCCGGAGCTCCCGTTGCCTGCCGTCAGGTACGGGTAGTCCTTGCCGCCGTAGGTGAGCACGCGGCCGTCGAAGATCCGCGTGGCGCCGGCTCCCAGGCCACGGCCGCCCAGGCCGTCGCAGGAGGACGGCGCAAGTGAAGCGTCGCAGCCGGCCGCGCCTTCGAAGTCGGCGCGCGAAAGAGGAGCGCTCACGCGCGAGCGGTAGAGCACCAGCCCGGCGGCGTTGTTGTATCCGACGTAGAGATGCGAGGCGGTGGCGGCGAGCAGGGTGACCCGCACGTTCTGCGGGTCGTCGAACTGGCTCAGCCCGGTGTCGCCGACGCCGTTGGCGGCGATCAGCGTCCAGTCCTGCGGATCGCAGCGGTTGTTCGCGCCCGGCGCGCACGCCCACAGTTGCGGGCCGGAGGTGGTGTTGCGCGCCGCATAGAGCCGGGAACTGAAGGCCGCCATCTGCGGGAATGCCTTGTCCGCCGGCTCCAGGTCCAGCGTCTTGCGCGTGGTGAGGGAGGACTTCGCGGCGTACGCGGCGCTGCTCGGCGTCGAGGTGGTCCAGGGCGGAAGCAGGCCCAGCAGGGGCGGCTGCGGGTCGTCGCTGTTCGAGCGGATGATCCCGCCGTTGTTGGCGATGTAGATGAGGTCGTTGAACGCGACCTGCGAGTCGATCATCTGCATCTGCGTGGTATTGCGGTTGAGCAGCGCGCTCGACCCGAAGCCGCTCACCGCGTCCACGCGCAGATTCGCCATGTCAGCGCCGCCGGGCGTCGACCCTGGTGCCGACGGCATCTTGCGCAGCACCAGGTAGGGAGGCCGGGTCGCGCTGTTGTCGGCGAAGCCGAGGTAGACGCGATCGCGGAAAACGAGCATCGACGAGGTGCCGCGCACCTGGCTACCGAGCGCACCCCCCAGGTAGACGTAGCTGAATACCGGCGCGGCGCCGGTGTCCGCGGTCGCGTAGAAGTGGGAGAGCCAGTCGTTGGTTCGCGCGCCGCTGGCGATCAGCCAGGGCTTTCCGGCGACGATGCCAGAGCCGAACAGCCCGCGGCCGTTCTCGTTGTCCGGTCCGCACTGCAGCGTGTCTCGCGCGCAGTTGGTGAATCCCAGCGTGGGCCAGATGCTCTGGTTGATCGCCCGGTTGAAGTTGCCGTTCGCAGGGTCGGTGCGGAACCCGAGCGTCACCGGCTCCGGGCTGGATCCATCGGGCTTCATGCGGACGGCGCGCGTGCCGTCCTGGCCGGGGCCCAGGTACACGCTCCCGTTGAAGTCGAAGACGTAGGCGAAGGTGGTGCTCGCGCCCAGCGGCGCATTGGCCACCTGCGCCGCGTCGGAGATCGCGACCGTGGCTCCGGCGGTCGCGGAGCGGGCGCTGCCGTCGACGGCGTCGGTTCCGTTGACCGTCGCCGACAGAGCGATCGCGCCGTTCGCGGTCGCGGAGTACGTCCAGGTGAACGAACCGGTGGCGCTGCCCGCGAGGCTCATCGAGGAAGGGACGGGTCCGGTGAGGAGCTGCGCGCCGCCGGTCCCGTTGACGGTGGGCGCCGAGGGCGAGATTCCGTTGATCCCGACGCCCCCGGAATTGGTCGCCGCGAGGGTGACGGTGAACGTATCGCCTCGCAGCGCCGCCGCCGGCGCCGACATCGAGGCGACCAGCACCGACGGCGAACGCAGCGCGATCGCTGGCGAGGCGACCGAGCTGGCCGTCAGGGCAGCGCCCGAGTTCGCATCGGATCCGGTCGCTCCGGCGGTCAGGGTGAACGAATCGGGAGCCATTCCACCCGCGGTGAAGGTCCAGGAGAAGACCACCGTGCTCCTGCCCGGGACGTCGACCGGCGCCGGCGCGGAAGACGCGCTCAGGGTCGCGGTGGCGTTCGCCACCACCGAAGGCGGGTTGGGGACTGGGGCGACGCCCCGCGCCAGCGCCTCGCCGGTGTTGCTCACGCCCAGGGTGGCGGTGAAGGTCTGGCTGGGGGCGATCACCGGCGGCACGGTGAGCCAGCGCGCCGAGATCTGCGCGGCGGCTTGGACGAAGACGATGTCCCACTTGGCGGGTACCGAGACCTGCGCGCCCGTGATGGCGTCGGCGCCGGTCGCGGTGCCGGTGAAGGAAACCGCGCCAGGCGAGGTCGCGTGCGCGGCGATGTGGAACGTCCGCGAGGCGCCGGCCGGGATGTCCTGGGGAGGCGGGACCGAGTCGACGACGGCGCCGCCGGATCCGGTCACCGTGGGAGCGCTGAGGGCGACGGCCAGCGCATCGACGTCGCCCTGGTTGGTAACGGTGGCGACCAGATCCATGGACTGGCCGGCGCTGACCAGGTCGGGCACCGGCACGGTGGCGACCGAGAGGGTCGCCGGCGCGACGACCACGGTGCTGGTGGATCCCACGACGTTGACGCTCGAGCTGTCGAAGGCATCCAGGCCCTTGGCCTGCAGCGTAAGCGTCGCCGGCCCGCGAGACTTGGCGGCGATCAAGGCCACCAGGTGCAAGGTCTGGCCAGGTTGGATGGCAGTGCCGGCGCCGGGCACGGCGACGACGGCCAAGCCCGCATCGGCGAGCAGCAGGATCGAGGGGGAGATGAGCGCGGCCTGGCCGGTGTTGGTGAGCACCAGGTCGACCTCGGCCTGCGTGCCCAGCTCCACGCGCGCAGGCGCTGCGAGTGTGGAGGCGAGCTTGGCCGGCCGGCCGAGCGAACCGGTGAATGCGGCAGGCAGCCTTCCCTCGCCGGTCGGTCCGACGACCTGCAGCTCGAAGGGGCCGCCGGACAGACCGGCCGGGACCGTCGCGGTGAGCCGATCGGTCGCCTGCCACCGGACGTCCTTCAGCTCGGTCGTCCCCAGGAAGGCGCGGAACGAGGAATCGACGTCCAACCCTCCGCCGTGGCCGACCTGCTGCGTCGCGACCGGCTCGAAGCCCTCGCCGGAGATGGTCAGCGGCACGTCCGAGGAAGTGTAGGCGGCGCGAGGCGCCACCGAGGCCGGATGCGGCGCGGACCGCGTCGACCCGCGCGAGCAGGCGGCGAGGAGCGCGCACAGCGCGATGGCCCTAGAGCAGCTCAAAGCGGTAGCCCAGGGTGAGCGCCAACGCGCGGAGCGCGCCGCGAAGGTTGGGGAGCGCCGGGTCCGCGGAGAGCGAAGCGCGCAACTCCGCGAAGGGGAAGAAGGGGCCGAATCGCCTCTCCGCGCCTGCGGCGAGGTAGATGCCGGGGACCAGGGCCACCCCGGTCTGGGGCGGCATCCCCGCGAGCTCCGTCCGGGTCAAGATGGCGGTGAGCTGCGGTCCGCCCCCGATCCAGGCGTGCGCGGAGAAAGCGGCGGGCAGGCGCAAGGCGGCTCCCACCGCGGTGACGATCCAGTCGGTGTGTGCGCGCGCGGTGACGCCCTGGGCGGAAGATCCTCCCGCATTCTGCAGCGCGTAGGAGACGTCGGCGGAGAACGACAGCTCGGGGCCCCACCGGTTGGTCCGCAGCGAGCTCTCGAAGGCGACCACGGGCGAAGTCAGACCGGAAAAGTTGGTGATGAGACCCAGGCGGGGGCTGAGCGCGACGGGGTGGATCCCGGGCAGGAGATCGAGGCGGGCGCGGGCCTGCGCCGCTCCTGCGCGCACCGCGATGGTCGCGGAGGTCCGCTCGCGCGAGACCGGCGCCAGGAATGTCGCAACGTACGCCCCGCCTTCCGGGTGGGCGGGAAGGGCGACGCCGTCCCCGCCCATGACCTCCGGGGTCGCGTCCGGGATCGGGTTCCCGAACTCGTCCGCGATCCGCACCCGCACCGGGTAGTGGGTGACGCCATCGGCGCGCAGCGCGCGGAGCGGCACCTCGATCTCGGCGATCCGGGGCTCGGCGGGCGAAAGCGGGAGGGCGAGCTCCGCGGAAGGCTCCGACCGCCCGGCCGGGTGCACGAGAAGCCGCAGCTCGCTCTGCCCACCGAAGGAGCCCGGCACGTGCACCCGCACTTCGGGGCCCTCGCCGCGCACTTCGCCCAGCGTGGTCTCGAACTGCAATGGCTCGCCGCTCGGGTTCCCGGCCGCGTCGAGCGCGACGGCGCGCGCGGTGAGATCCTCCTCGCCGGCGACGATCCGCTTTCTGTCCGCTTGCAGCCGCAGCGAGGCGGCCGGTCCGGGCTGCAGCGCGATCGTGGCCTCGCTGGGCTGATCGGGCGCTTCGGCCAGCTCGGCCGAGAGCCACGCGGCGCCCGCGGGACCGGGCGGCAGGGTCCAGGACGCTTCGTAGACGCCGGCGGCCCTGGGGCGAGGAGGCGAGATTTCGCCACGGGTCACGCGCACCGCGAGGCGGGCGTCCGCCCGGGGCGCTCCGCCGGGGGCGACGGCGAAGAGCAAGACGTGGACCTTCTCCTCGCGGTCGGCGCGGACCTTCTCGCGGTCGAGCGCCAGGTGCAAAAGCCGCAGGGGCGGAACGTGGAGGTCGATCGACTGCGCCCCGTGCCGGGCGGCGGTCACGCCGGGCGGCACGTTGACCGGGACCACCGCGATCCCCTTCCGGTCGGCGACGGCGGGGTAGCGCTCGTCGCCGATGCGCACCTCGATGCGCGCCCGCGGCCGCGTCTTCACCACCGCGTCGCCCTGTCCCCACAGGGGCAAGGCGAAGAAGACCACCTCGCTCCCGGCGGACGCCGAGATGACCGCCAGCTGTGGAACGGAGTCGTCCGGGGGAAGGTAGTCGGCCGACCAGCGCCCATTGCCGTCGGCGCGCAGGTTCTCGATCCGGCCGGCGCTCGCCGACAGGCGCGGCTCGGAGGATGCCTCGATGCGCAGGCGCGCCTTCGCCGTTTCGCCGAGTTGCACGCGCGGCGGGTCCGACGCGATGGTCAGGGCGGCGAGGAGCAGCGCGGTCATGGCGTCCGCGTCCTCCAGTGGATGGCGAAGTCGTCGATCCGCGCCGGCGGATCCACGCAGCGCAGTTTTCGCCTCTCCTCGTGGCCGGCGGCGTCGCGCAGCGCGACCAGAACCTCGCGGCGCTCGCCGGCGCGCGGCACGCGTACCTGGAAGCGTCCGTCCGCGGCCACCGCGGCGGTGGCGGCGTCGACGGTCACCTCGGCGCCCGGGGGCGCGAGTCCCTCGACGGCCGCGCAGAGGCCGTCGGTGGCGGCCGCCGCGTTGGCGACCTTGAGCAGCACGCTCGCGGGGATCGGCTCGCTCGCGGAGGGCGGCCGGCCCTGCAGCGCGACGGCCTGCTGTCCCTCGCGCACCTCGACGGCGCGGTCCTGCGCGCGCAGGGTGGCCGCGCCCGCATCGGTCGCGATCGCCACCGCGGTCCCGGTGCTCAGCATGCTGAACCGCGCTCCGCGCGACTCGACCACTCCCCCGGAACCCTCGATGCGCAGCACCCGCTCCGGGTCGGGCTTGTAGTCGGCCGTCACCCGGCCGCGGGTCAGCTGGAACCTGTGCAGCTTGTCGGTGATCTCGCGGATGGTGATCTGCGAGGACTCGGTGACGGTCAGCCGGGCGCGGTCGCCGATGCGCAGGTCGGTGCGAGCGCCCTTTCCGGTGCGCACGGAGTCGTCGGCCCGCAGGTGCTCGCCGGCGACCAGCGCCGCCCAGTCCCCTTCCGAGGTGCTGCGCTGGACCGATCCGCTCACCGCCTCGACGATGGCCTCGTCGACCGCCGCCGATGCGGTCCGCGACAGACCCGCGCGCTCCGGCGGAGGGCGGTACACCGCGCGCGCGAACACCCATCCCGCTGCCGCCAGCACCGCGCAGAGCACGGCAGCGGACTCGAGGGCGAGCCGGCTGGTGCTCCGCCGCGCCATGCTACGGCACCCTCGCTATGCGCACCGAGAACTCGGTGCGCGCCCAGGCGAGGCGCTGCGCGTCCCCGGCGGACACCAGCCGGACGTCGCCTCCGATGCGCTCCATCACCGTGCGCGCGACGTGCAGGCCCAACCCCGAGCCGCGGCCCTCCTGCTTGGTGGTGAACCGGGGCGAGAACAGCCGGGGCAGGTCCTCGGCAGCGATGCCGGCTCCGTCGTCCGAGATGCGCACCTCGGGGCCGCCATGCCCTGCCAGGACCCGCACCTGGACCCTGCCGGCGTCCCCGACCGCATCGGCGGCGTTGACGAGGAGGTTGGTGACCGCGTGCAGCACCGCGTGCGCGGTTCCGTGGCCGTAGGTGGGTCCCGCGGGCTGGAAGGCGAAGCGCGGGCCCAGCTTCCGCAGCCGGTAGGCGAGGAGGTCCACCGACCGCTGAACCACCGGCTCGACCGCGAAGAGCGCCGGCGGCAGCCGCTGCGGGTCGAACAGATCCTGCCAGCTGCGGAACAGCTCCTCCAGGCGCCTTACCTGATCGGCGACCAGTCGGAACTCGTCGGAGCGGCCGACGCCGGTCTTGCGCGCCAGCAGCTCCAGCCCCGCCTTGATGCCCATCAGCGGGTGGCGCATCTCGTGGATGAGCCCCGGGCCGAGGAGCTCCGCGTCGCTGTGCAGCTCGTCGGGTTCCATGGTGGTCATACCAGGTGGGCCGCCGGCGCGGCGGCGGGGAGGAGGACGGTGAAGGTCGCGCCGCGCCCGGGCGCGCTGTCGACCAGCAGCTTCCCGTGGTGCGCCTCGACGATGCTGTGCGAGATGGACAGCCCCAGGCCCACGCCCGCGGAGCCGTCCTTGGTGGTGAAGAACGGATCGAAGATCCGCTCGCACATCTCGGCGGGAA
>DATFUN010000332.1:0-5761 GCA_035260805.1 Myxococcales bacterium
GGCTTCAGCACGTCGAACAGCCGGAAGAAAGCGAATCCGGCCAGCGCGGGAAGCCAGCCGCGGGGAAGGAGGAACATGGTCATCAAATAACCTGCCACTTCGTCGATGACGATGTGTCCGGAGTCGGCCACGCCGTAGTAGCGCCCGGCGCGTTGCGCGGCCGCCATCCCGGTCACCGCGACGGCGGCGGTGGCGATCAGGTAGAGCGGCCAGGGCAGGTGCGAGAGGAGCCACCAGAGCGGGAGGGCGGCGATGGTGCCTGCCGTCCCGGGCGCCACCGGAACGTACCCGGCGCCGAAGAAGGTTGCCCAGGCGAGCGCGAGCCTCGGGGCCGGACCGCGATCTCCGGGCAGGCGCCGCGGCTTGCGGATGACCTGCGGCGCCAGGGTCCGGGGCGGGCTGTCTGCTGCGGGCGGCGGCAGCGGGACCTTCGTGCTCAAGCGTCGTGCTCGCCGTCGTCACCGGCCGCCGCGGCTGCCGGTGTCCCCTCCAGGCCCACGTCGTCCTCTTCCGCGGGCAAGAGCGGCTCCTCGCATTCTGGGCCGGCCGGGGCGGTGGCCGCCGCGCGAGCACGGGCAGCAGCCCGGCGGCGGCGTCCGAACAGCAGCTCCTCCGCCAGTCCGAGCAAGATGTAGAAGGAAAAGTAGACGAGGAGCACCAGCGACGGGCGCCCGCGATACGCGATCACCACACCCACCGCGATCACCAGCAGGAAGACGAGGAACGTGCGCCCGTTGAGTCCGGCCTCCTTGAACGTCCGATACCGGATGGTGGAGACCATGAGGAACGCCAGCACCAGCACCACGATGGCGATGGGCCAGGCGGCGAGCGCGTCGTTCGAGCGCCGGTGCTGCAGCGCGATGACCAGGGACACCAACATGCCGGCGGCCAGCGGGATGGGCAGGCCGACGAAGAAGCGCTGGACGCCGTCTTCCGATCGCGCCAGCACGTTGAAGCGGGCCAACCGGATGGCGCCGCACGCCGCGTACACGGCCGCGATCGCCATGCCCAAAAACCCCAGCTCGTACAGCGCCCACTTGTAGACCAGGATTGCCGGCGCCACCCCGAAGGTGATCACGTCGGCGAGGCTGTCCAGCTCGACCCCGAAGTCGCTCTGCGTTCGCGTCATGCGGGCGACGCGGCCGTCGAACGCATCGAAGAAGTTGCCGAAAAAGATTGCCACCGCCGCCCGGTAGAAGTTGTCCCCGGTGGCCTCGCCCGCGGAAAGCATGATCGAGTAGACGCCGCAGAAGATGCTGCTCACCGTGAACAGGTTGGGCAGCACGAACATCAGCTTGTGCAGGTCGGGACGCCTTCGGCGGCGCCGCTCGCGTGCTGGTTCGGGCATCAGCCGGGGAACGCTAGCACGCGCATCCAGCACCTGCCATGGGCGGCCAGTGCGTTCTTCCGGTCGGCCGGGCGGCCGTCCACTCGGCACCGACACGCCCCTACTCGCAGCTCCGGCGAGGCTGCGCGGGTCCCAGAAAGGCGTTGCCCCCACGGACGTCCACGCTACCCCCTCCGCCGCAGATGGGATCGACGTCGTACGCGTCGTTGCCGCTGAACCGGTTCCCCAAAAGCGTCGCAGCCGAAAGCTCTCCGACCTGCACACCCGGGCCACGGTTCCCCTCGAACCGGTTGTGATTCGCGCTCGCCGAGGACCGGTCCAGGAGCACCAGCCCGGCGCGCCCGTTCGAGGTGAATCGGTTCCGCATCAGGCGCACCCGCGAACGGGTGGTGGTGATGCCGCTCCCGGCGTTGGCGCGCAGGTCGTTGCGCTCGAGCGAGAGGTCCGCGTCGAGCGCGTAGATCCCGTCGCCCATGTCGCCTTCGCGGTCGAGCGAGGCCCCGGTGATGCTGTTGTCGGTCGCGATCACGGTCGCGTGGGTGACGTGCACGCCCAAGGGACCAGGTTGGACGATGCGGTTCGCCAAGAGCCGCACGGTGCCCGAGGCATTGGTGATCGCCACCGCGGCGTCGCTGCCGCCGCGCGCGAGCACGCAGTGGTCGATCAGCCCGTGCGCGCGGACCAGGCCGACGCTGGCCACCCGGGTATCGCTGAACTCGCTGTCGCGCAGCTCGAGCTCGGCGCCGCGGAAGCCCAGCGCGCCGTACTCCGCCTTCGAGACCCAGGCGCGCTTGACCACGAGCTTCGCGGCACCCGCGTACAAGGCCGCGCCGCCGATGCGCTCGAAGCGCCCCCCCTCGATGGTCACCTCCGCACCGTCCAGCACCTGCACCGCCGCCAGCGAAGAGTCGGTCACCTCGACCGCGTCCAGGAGACCCCGCCCACGCCGGATCTCGATCCCTCGCCGGCCGGAGCGGCGCAACACGGAGCGCCGCATCTCCAGCGAGCCCCCATCGATGCCGACTGCGACGCCCTTCTTCCCGCCCTGTACGTCGAGCACCTGGCCGTCCAGGAACGCCACCTCGGCGTCGCGCGCGACCACCGCCCACCCTGCCACCCCGCGGATGACGACCCGTTCCATCCGCACCGCACCGCCGTCGACGTCCACACCGCCCGGCGCGTCCTCGAGGGCCAGGTCCCTCAGCTCGACCCGCGCGGCGCCCCGGACACGGACCACCGGCGCGCCCGTCCCCGCAGGTCCGACCAGCCGCGTCCTCGCCGCGCCGGCGCCCGCCAGCACCACTGCCTTGTCCAGCACCAACGATTCGGCGTAGGTGCCCGCGGCGATGCGGAGGAGCGCGCCGACGGGCGCCGCGCGCACCGCCTCGGCGATGGTGGGGAACGGCTTTCCGCCGGATCCGTCCGCCGGTTCGCCGGACCCTCCGGGAGGGCCGACGAAGAGCACCGCGGGCGCCATTTCACGCGGCTTGCCGGGGCGCGCCAACCACGGCGGGGCTGCCTCGCACGCGCTCAAGCAGAGCAGGACCAAGGACCAAAGCCGCACGCGCGCAGTATGGTGCCTGGGCCCCCGCCCCACCAACGAACTCGCCGCGCGCTGCTTCGGCGAGCGGCGTCCACCACCCGACGTATGGTCCGCGGGGCCGCCATCCCACATAGATGGATCGCGCGACGGGAGGCGCGCAGCCATGACGAAAGCCGAGCTGGTCGAGGCGGTCGCGGCGCAAGCCAGCGGATTGTCCCGGAAGTCCGCCGGTGAGCTGGTCGATTTCGTGTTCGATTCCCTCGGCCGGGCCATCCGGAACGACGGCCGATTCAGCTACCCGGGGTTCGGCACCTGGAGCGTCCGGATGCGCAGGGCCCGGCGGGGCCGGAACCCACGCACGGGAGCCGAGATGCGCATAGCGGCTGCGCGCACGGTGGGATTCAGACCGGCCAAGGAGCTGAAGTCGTCGCTGTAGGGTCAGCTCTTCGCGTCACCGGGCGGCAACCCGAGGGGCGCAGAGGCCACCGCGGTGCGCGATTCTCCGGTGCCGTGGCGGCGGAACAGCTCCTCGACGGGCACGCCGCTCAGCTCGGCCGCCCGGTCGATCATCTCCCCCGCGCGGAGGAAGTGCAGGCGGTCGCCGACGAAGGCGGCCACCACCATGCCCTTGCAGGAAGGCGGGTGCGCGCCGACCGACTCGAGGTGGTACACGAGCCGCGGCAGCGCCTCGCCGGCGAACCGCTCCCAGGATCCGTCCGGATCGATCACCAACTCGTAGGACCGCGCCATCGGCTGCGACCCCTCGAGCGCGCGTGCAGGCCTGGACGCGGAGGCGCCCGCGGCGGCCGCTTCCTCCCGCGCGTCGGAGATCGCGCGATTGGCGTCCGCTGCCGGCGCCGTCCGATACGCGATCTCGAGCAGGCGAGCGACCCGGTCGTCCACGCCTCGAGGCTAACAGGGCGCCACCGGAAAGCGTAGGGCGGCCGGGTCTGGCATCGGGTCGAGCTGTCGAGCGCTCATCAATCGAGCGGCGGAGCGTTTCGCGCGCCTGGGGGCGCTGGTACAAGCGGTGGGAACGGAGGGACAGTGGAGGTCTTGGGGACCACCAAGGTCCGGAGTTGCTGCGTCTTCCACTGGCGACAGGCCGAAACCTCCCGCGTGCGCGTGGTATCGCTGCGCGGATATCATTGCGAACCCTGCGTGCGGGAGCTCGACCGTATGGCGAAGCTCCAGCGCGTGGTGCTGACCAGGGGCGTGCGGATGGATCGCGTTCGCGAAGTTCTCTCCGTCAAGCGAGCCGAGCTGCAGGACCGGTGGGACCGGCAACTGCGCGCCGCCGCCGAGGCGGGCTTCCCTCTCGACCTCGGCACTTCCCACCTGCTGCCGCAGCTGCTCGAGGCTACCGCCGAAGCTCTGGAGAAACGCTTCCGCCTCCCCGTCCCGGGAATGCCCGTGGCGGCCGCCGGCGGGAGGCGCGCGGCCGTACAGGGAAGCCTGCTCGCCGATTTCCTCTTCGACGCGGTCCTGGAGCACGACCCGTCGCTCTCGGACGCGGAGCAGCGCCGGCTGGCAGACTCGCTCGCGCACGCGGCGATGGAGGTCCTGGTCCGCCAGCAGCTGGAAGGCGAGCTGGATCGGCGCCGCCGCGACGGCGACCGCTTCACCCGACTGGGTCACCAACTGCGCAACTCGATGACCGCAGCCCAGCTCGCGCTCGGGCTGCTCCGCCGGCGCGGCGAGATGCGCGATTCGCGCGCGGTGCGATTGCTCGAGGACAGCCTGGCGCGGCTGCGAGCCGGCCTGGAGGACACCCTGCTCGACGAGCTTCTGACGCAGGGCGGGCTGCGGCTGTCGCGCATCCGGCTCGATCGGGTGGCGGCCGAGGCGCGCGGCGACACCGAGCCCGAGGCGCGCGAGCGCGGCGTCCACCTCGTGCTCGGCGAGCCCTCGCATGCCGAATTCACCGGCGATACCCGGCTGATGCGTCCCGCGGTGCGCGCGCTGGTCCGGGTGGCGCTGGACCTCTCGCGGCGTGGCGCGACAGTGCGGATGCAGTGCGCCAAGCGGCGCGAGGCGGCCCGTCTGGCGGTGCTCGTGGATCGGTGCAGGAAGCGGCCGGACGGGCGCTTGGCAAGCGTGAGTGGTCTCGCGCTCGTGCGCCGCGCGGCGCGCGCTCACGGCGGCGACGTCAAGGTGCGTGGGATCCCCGGAGACGGCTGCGCGCTCACGCTGGAGCTGCCGCTCACTCCCGAGTCATAGACGGCACGCCAGACAGCCGCGCGCACAGACCCTTGCGGATGGCCTCTGCCCTGCCCAATCTGGGAAGAGCCATGGCCACATGAACGGAGGGCAAAGGTGGCCGACCCCGCCGACCGCAAGATCGTCGCTATCTTCAATACCAATCCCGAGGTCCTGGACCTCGTCCGCGAGGCGTTGCAGGACGCGGGCTACGCCACCGTGGTCGCCCATGTCGACGACCTGAAACGGGGCCGCATCGACCTCGTCCAGTTCGTCGAGCAGCACCACCCGGACGTGATCGTCTACGACGTCGCTCCGCCGTATGACACCAACTGGACGTTCCTGCGGGTCATGCGGAACTCGAAGGTAATGCAAGGCCGCGCGTTCGTGGTGACCACCACCAACAAGAAGGCCCTCGACGAGCTGATCGGCCCCTCCGACGTGGTCGAGCTGCTCTGCAAACCGTACGATCTGGAGCAGATCGTCCAGTCGGTGAACCACGCGCTGACTACCCAGAGCGCGCCAGCCGCCACCGCGTAGGCGCGGCGGCTTACGTCCCCTTCTTCAGCTCGGTCAGGATGAGCCGCGCGATGGCCTTGAGCTGAGCCTTGAGCCGGGCAGTGCGCTTCCGGTTACGCTTCTTGGGGCCTATTTTTGCGAGAAACATGGCG
>DATFUN010000333.1:0-3086 GCA_035260805.1 Myxococcales bacterium
CCCGCCGCGGCCTGGGCCGCCGCGGCGGCGCGATTGCACGCGCTCCGCCCCACCCTGGGTTGCGCGCTGGCGCTGGTCGCGTTCGGGTCCGCCGCGGGCGTGGTGCCCGGGATCTTCGCGGCCTTCGCCTTCAGCCTGTCCGGCGCGGTAGCCATGGCGGAGAACCTCTCCGGCTTCCCCGCGCTGCACCGATCCTGGGAGCTGATCAAGCGCGTCTGGCCGGTCCAGCTCGTCCTGGTCCTGTGCGCCGCCGCGGCAATGGTGCTTTTGACGCAAGGACTGGGGCGGCTGTTCGCCGAGCGAGACATGCTCGCGCACGCGCTGCTCGATGCGGCGATCGCGACCCTCATCCTGCCGCTGCCCGTCTTCATGACCGCCGTCCTTTACCTGCGCGCGAGGTGCTCCGCCGAAGGCAAGCCGGTCGACGAGGTGCTTCAGTACATCCGCCGGAGCTCGGCGCCGGGGTAGTAGTGCGCGAGGATCTGGCGGTACGATTCGCCGCGCGCCGCACGCGCTCGCGCGCCCCACTGGCAGAGCCCCACCCCGTGGCCGTTGCCGCGCCCGCGAAACACCGCCTGCTTGCCCTCGACCGAAACCGAGAAGAGGAGCGAGGGCAGCGCCTCGTAGCCGAGGATCTGGCGAAGCTCCACCGCTGCCAGGCTGCGCTCCCCCGAGGACGTCTCGACGGCCACCGTGCGCGCCCGGCCGCTGGCCGTGCGCGACGAAACGCGAACCGAGGTGACCTCCGCGAGCACCCTGCCCGCCTTGCGCAGCGCGGCCGAGATCCGCGAGAGCGGCGTGCGCACCACCCAAGCGCGGCCCGCGTCGGCGTCATCCGGGTCGGAGACGAGATACGGGGTGGTGCCGGCGGCGAGGTTGAACGCGTCCTCCCCGGTCTCGCTCCGCCCCCCGCAGGAAGCGCTGAAGTACGCCGCGATCGGCGCCGCGCCGTACGTGAGCACTTCGCCGGCGGTGGCGTGCGCGGCACGGAGCGCGCCGCTCGCGGGATGCGCCGCGCCCGCGTACACCTGGTCCAGCACCGAAGAACCCAGGTGCGCGCGCGCCGCAGGCCCCTGCGCGATCTTCTGCGCCACGGCGAAGGTGCGCGCCGCGACGGCCTGCGCTTCCAGCGCCGCGCCGGGCCAGTCCTTGGGGACCTCGCTCGCCACCACCGCGGCGACGTAGTCCTCCAGATCGAGCGCGTTGACCAGGAGCAGGCCGCCTTTGTCCGCCCACACCTCCAGCCGCCCCGGCAAGGGCCTCTGGTCGACGCGCAGCCGTCCCTCCCCGGGATGCACGACGAGCGGCTCGCCCGGGTCGAGCTTGCGTCCGTCGGCGACGAGGACGCCCCCGCGCGCCACAAGCTCGTGGCTCGAGCCAGGCAGCTCGATCGACCGCCCGCCCTGGCTGACCTGCGCGCCCGCGCCCTCGACACGCGCGGAGGGCTTGCCGCGCGACAGCTCGATCCGGATCTCCTCGGCGGCCGCGGGCAGCGCGAGCAGCAGGAGCGTTGTGAGATACCTCCGCACGCGCCCGGGAGCCTCTGCCCTGCTCACGTCCCGTGCAACTTTCGCGAAGTTTGCAAAGCGCGATCCGTAACGTTTTCGGCAGGCGCGCGAGGCGCGGCGGGCGGCGGATGGTAGAATGGGGATGTGTTCTCCCGCATCCGCCGCTCGGTCGCGTTGAAGCTCATCCTCGCTTCCGCGGTTCCCTCCGCCGTGGTGCTGTTGGTGGGCCTGGGTGTGCTGATCGCCTACACCGAGGACGTGGCGCGCACCGACCCCGTCCTCGCCTTCCGTTTGCTGAAGCAAGGCGCGGTGTTGGGGAGCGTCCTGACGCTGACCTTCGCCGGCATCGCCGTGGCGATCACCTCCCGCAAGTTCCTGGTGAAGCCCGCCCAGCACCTCGGCGCCACCATGGCGCGCGCGGAGATGGGCGACATCCTGGTGCGGGCCAAGGTGACCGGGGACGACGAGCTGGGGCGGCTGGCGCGCGCCTTCAACACCATGCTCGCCCGCGTGACCGACATGGCGGCGCACGAGATCGAGACCGAGCAGTCCCTGGAGACGATGGGCCGCGAGCTCAAGTTGCAGAGCGAGCTCACCTCGGTCAACGAGCGCCTCGCCGCGCACGTCCGGGAGACGGAGCTTCTGCTCGACGTGTCCAAGGCGCTCAGCGGGACGCTCGATCTGCCGGAGCAGCTCGAGCAGCTGGGGCGGCTGGTCTGCTCGGCGCTGCGGGTCGACGAGTTCTGCGCGCTGCTGCTCGACGAGACCACCCACCAGCTGGTGGTCGAGGCGGTGGCCGGCCAGGGACTCGCGGCGGCCCGCGGGATGCGCTTCCGGCTGGGCGAAGGGGTGACCGGGGCGGCGGCGGCACAGGGAAAGACCATGTACGTGCCCGACGTGCAGCGCGACCGGCACTACCTGCACTACAAGGGCCTGCGCAAGACGACCGGCTCGTTCCTCTGCGTCCCCCTGCGCGCCAAAGGGCGCATCGTGGGCGTCCTGAACCTCAACCGGCCCGCGGTGGACGGCTTCTCGCCACAGGAAATCCGGCTGGCCGAGGCCATCTCCGCCCAGGCCGGCCTGGCCATCGCCAACGCGCGCCTGTACCAGCAGACGCGCGAGATGTCGTTCACCGACGCGCTCACCGGGATCCCGAACCGGCGCTACCTGTTCAGCCGCCTGGAGCAGGAGCTGTCGCGCAGCCTGCGCTTCGGCGACGAGCTGACGGTCCTGATGATGGACCTGGACCTGTTCAAGCAGGTCAACGACGCACACGGGCACACGGTGGGCGACGCGGTCCTGCGCGGCATCGCCGTGGCCCTCCAGCGCAACGTGCGCAAGGTGGACATGGTCGCCCGCTACGGCGGGGACGAGTTCGTGGTCGTCCTGCCGCGCATCGCTCGCGAGGAGGCGATCGAGGTCGCCGAGAAGCTGCGGCGCGCGGTCGCGGCCACGCCGCTGCCGGCGCCGGCCGGCGCGGGCCCTGTGCGGGTGACTGTCTCCGTCGGCGTGGCGGGCTTCGGCCACGAAGCGACCGACGTAGCGGCGCTGATCGAGAAGGCGGACGCGGCCCTGTAC
>DATFUN010000334.1:0-5400 GCA_035260805.1 Myxococcales bacterium
GCGCGCGCGCAAGCCAGTCGCCCGCGCGAGCGTCCTCTCCCTGCAGCGCGAGCCCGGCGAGGCCCATGCCCGCCGCGTTGATCCAGTTGTGGTTCTGCGGGTACTGCTCGACGTACCAGGCACCGGGCCACGAGCGGTACATGCGGTCCGCCTCGGTTCCCAGCCGCGCCGCGACGGCGGCCCGGTCCGCGTCGGCCAGCGCGTTGTAGAGCAGGTCGTAGGCGCACGAGAGGCCGAGCAGGAAATGGCCGATGTTCAAGTCGGGAGCGCCCAGCTCGGCGATCTCGCCGAACCCCCAGTCCGTCCATCCCAGATAGGTCTTCAAGCGAAGCTGCGCCTGCGCCAGGTAACGCGAGTCGCCGGTCAGCTGGTACCCGAACGCCCACGCGCAGACGTCCTGACCGAACAGGCGCGGGTCGTCGTAGTCGCTGGTGGTGGGGGCCGGGTCGGCGAAGTGCTCGGCGAGGGTGGAAGTGAGGTGCGAGGCGATCTCGCTGTGGGTCCCCTTCGCCGCGGCGCGGAGCGCGTCGACGTCTCCCGCCTGGAAGAAGAGGTGCGGGTGGGCGGTGCCCAGGACGAGGGAAAGGGCGATCGACGTGCCGAGCAATGCGCCTCCCCAGGCGGCGGCTTCGTCCGCGCGGCTGAAGGGTCGCTGCCCCAGGGTAGGAGGGGCGGGCGATCCCAGCCGAGCAGGCCCTCCCGCAAGTCGGGAGCGGCGCGCCGGTCGTAGGAAAACCCTACGAGGGGTCGCAGGCTTGGCTCAATGTAAGAAAGAGACCACCGCGTCGCACAGCGCGAGGAGCCTACTGGCGGGGCATGCCGAGGAAGGACAGCGGACCCTCGTAGAGCGCGCGACGGGCGAACGCGTCGGAGAGGCCGGCCTTGCGCAGCGCCTCGGCCGCGCGCGGGAGCGCGAGCAGGTCGCTCGCCCCTTCGCCGATGTCGCTGGTCAGGACCACTCCCTCGGCCCCGTTCCGGGAGAGCAGCTGCGCCGCGCCGGCCGGCTCGAGCAGGCCTGGCTGCAGGGTGAGCCCCGCGAAATGCCCGCAGGCGCGCACCAGGAGGAAGGTCTCCTCGGTGACGTGGTCGACCAGGATGCGCGCCGGCGGAAGCCGCGACTCGCGCAGGACCGCGAGCAGCCTGCGCGTCACAGGCAGCTTGCCCTGTCCCGGCGTGTGCACGATGACCGGTTTGCGCAGCGCCAGGGACAGCTCGAGCTGGCGCGCGAGCAGCTCCTCCTCGCGCTCGCCGCCTTGGTGGAGGCCCAGCTCGCCCAGGGCGACCACGCGCGGATCGTCGAAGTAGCGGGGCAACCGGTGGAGGAGGTCGTCGACGCCGTGCCAGGGGATTCGCGCCGGGTGCACCGCCAGCGCGACCCAGGGCCGGATCCCGGCCGCCCGCAGCCGATCCGCCTGCACGTTGACCAGCCCATCCCAATGGCGGCGCACTTCCTCCGCGCTGGAGGCGCCCGCGTCGTTGGCGCAGGTCACCGCCGCGCGCAACCCGAACCAGGCCAGCGTGGTGAGGTCCGCGTCGCTCACGCCTTCCGCGTGGAGATGCAAGTCGACGAATGGCGGCGGCCTCTGCGCCATGCGATGACGCTAGCATGGCACGCGTTTCGCACGCGGCATTTCGAGCGCGCCCTGTCGGCGCCGGCGCGTCGGACGGTTGACGCTATCCGGGGCGAGACCTACGAACAGTTGCCGGGCGGCCGCGCGGGCAGGCGGTTGGAAAGCGGACGGAAGGAGCACTGATGGAGGTCATCGCAGCCGTAGTCCTCGCCGCCGGCAAGGGCACCCGGATGAAAAGCGACCGGGCCAAGGTGCTCCACCAGGCCTGCGGTCGCCCGCTCGCCTACTTCCCGATTCGAGCCGCCTTCGCGCTCGACTGCGCGCCGGTGGTCGCGGTGGTCGGGCACCAGGCCGACCTGGTCGAGAAGGATCTCGCGCAGCTCTTTCCCGGGGCGCCGCTCGAGTTCGCCCTGCAGAAAGAGCAGCTCGGCACCGGTCACGCGGTCCTGTCCGCCCAGGCGGCGCTCAAGCGAGCCGGAGTGACCGAACGCGGCACCGTCCTGTTGCTCTGCGGCGACACGCCGCTCGTCACCGCCGAGACGCTGCAGCGGCTGGTCCGCGCCAAGCAGGAATCGCGGGCTCCGCTGGCGTTCATCACCACCCGCCCGGGCGACCCCAAGGGATACGGCCGGGTGGTGCGCAATGAAAAAGGTTCTCCCGAGCGGGTGGTCGAAGAGAAGGACGCTTCCCCGGCCGAGAAGAAGATCGGCGAGGTGAACGCCGGTATCTACCTCGCCGACGCGGCATTCCTCTTCAAGGCGCTCGGCCAGGCGGGCCGGAACAACGCGCAAGGGGAGTACTACCTGACGGACATCGTCTCGGCGGCGGCGGCGGCGGCGCGCGAGGGCCGGGCGCCCTGGCCCGCCACCATCGAGGCCAGCGAGGAGGAGGTCAGCGGCGTGAACGATCGCGCACAGCTCGCCTGGAGCGCGGCGCGGCTGCGAGAGCGGCGTCTCTCCGCGCTGATGCGCGACGGCGTCACGATCGTCGATCCCGGCGTCACCTACGTGGACGAGGGCGTGGAGATCGGCGCCGACACGGTGCTCGAGCCGCTCGTCAGCCTGCGCGGCAAGACCCGGCTGGGCCGTGGCGTCGAGGTGGGACAGGGCTGTGTGCTCGTGGACATGGAAGTGGCCGACGGCGCCCGCATCCTGCCGTACAGCCACCTGACGGCCTCCCAGGTGGGGAAAGGCGCCATCGTGGGCCCGTTTGCACGGTTGCGCCCGGGTGCGCAGCTTGGGGAAGGGTCACACGTCGGCAACTTCGTCGAGCTGAAGAAGACGGTGCTGGGCAAGGGCAGCAAGGCAAATCACCTCTCCTACCTGGGCGACGCGGTGATCGGCGAGGGCGTCAACGTCGGCGCAGGCACCATCACCTGCAACTACGACGGCAAGAAGAAGCACGTGACCACCATCGAGGACGGCGCGTTCATCGGCTCCGACACGCAGCTGATCGCGCCGGTGACGGTGCACAAGGGCGCCTACGTCGGCACAGGCACCACCGTGCGCGAGGACGTGCCGGCCGGGTCTCTGGCGGTGAGCGCGGGAAAGCAGCGCAACATCGAGGGCTGGGTGGAGAAGAAGGGCAAGAAGTGAGCGGTGCGGCGTTCGGGGCGGCGAGCTAGGTTGGAGCGGAGGCGGTAAAGCATGTGCGGGATCGTGGGATACGTGGGGGACGAGGAGTGCGCCACCCTTCTGGTGGACGGGCTGCGCAAGCTCGAGTACCGCGGCTATGACTCGGCGGGCGTGGCGGTGCTGGGCAAGGAAGGCCTCTCGGTCGTCCGCGCCAAGGGGAAGCTCGTGAATCTGGAGAAGCGGCTCCAGGAGCAGATCCCGCGCGGGATGACCGGCATCGGCCACACCCGCTGGGCGACCCACGGCAAGCCTTCCGACGAGAACGCGCACCCGCACAAGTACGGCGGGGTGGCGGTGGTGCACAACGGGATCATCGAGAACCATCTCGAGCTGAAGGAGGCCCTGTCCCATGCCGGCCACAAGTTCTCCTCGGAGACGGACACGGAGATCTTCGCGCACCTGATCGCCGACGAGGAGAACTCGGGCAAGGCGCTGCCGGCCGCGGTCCGCGGCGCGCTGGCCAAGGTCAAGGGGACCTACGCACTGGCGGTGATGAGCGAGCGCTCTCCGGAGATGCTGGTGGTGGCGAAGAACGCCTCGCCGCTGGTGTTGGGCCTGGGAGAGAAGTGCAACTTCGTGGCGAGCGACGTGCCCGCCATCCTGGCGCACACGCGCGACGTGATCTTCCTCGAAGAGGGAGATTTCGCCGTCATCACCAGGAAGGGCGTGGAGCTGACCGACCGCGCGGGCAGCGCGCTCGTACGCCCGGTCCGCCGCATCGACTGGACTCCGACCATGGCCGAGAAGAACGGCCACAAGCACTTCATGCACAAGGAGATCCACGAGCAGGCGCGCGCGCTCACCGACACCATCCGCGGGCGGGCCTCGGTCGAGGAAGGCGACGTCTACCTCGACGGCTGCAAGCTCGACGCGAAGGCGATCGCGGGCTTGAACAAGGTGCACGTGGTGGCGTGCGGGACGAGCTGGCACGCCTCGCTCACTGGCAAGCTGATGATCGAGACCCTGGCGCGGATGCCGGTCGAGGTCGACCTGGCCAGCGAGTTCCGCTACCGCCAGCCGTTGGTCGATTCACACACGCTGTGCGTGGCCGTGTCGCAGAGCGGCGAGACGGCCGATACGCTGGGCAGCTTCCGCGAGGCGAAGTCGCGCGGAGCGCGGGGCCTGGCCATCTGCAACGTGGTCGGGTCGGCCATCGCCCGCGAGGCGGACGACGTGCTCTACACGCACGCCGGGCCGGAGATCGGCGTGGCCTCGACCAAGGCGTTCACCACCCAGCTCGCCGCCTTCTTCCTGCTCGCCGTCCGCCTGGGACGGCTGCGCGGTACGCTCGACGCGCCGGCCGCGCGCAAGCACCTGGAAGCCCTGCGCGAGCTGCCGATGCTGGTCGAGCGAACCCTCAAGCACGAAGCGGAGATCCAGCAGGCCGCGTACAAGTTCTCGGCTGCGCGCGACCTGCTCTTCCTCGGCCGGGGACCGCAGTATCCGGTGGCGCTGGAAGGGGCGCTCAAGCTGAAGGAGATCTCCTACATCCACGCCGAGGGCTACGCGGCCGGGGAGATGAAGCACGGACCGATCGCGCTGATCGACGAGAACATGCCGGTCATGGTGCTGGCGCCGCGCGAGTCGGAGACCGATCCGGGCGTGAACTACGAGAAGATCCTGGGCAACATCCAGGAAGTGAAGGCGCGGGGTGGCCGGGTGATCGCCATCTGCAGCGAGGGCGACACGGTGGTCCCCACCCTGGCGGAGTGCGCCATCGCCATCCCGCAGACGAACGCGCTGCTCCAACCGATCATCTCGGTCATCCCGACCCAGCTGTTCAGCTACCACGTGGCCGATCACCGCGGAACCGACGTGGATCAGCCCCGCAACCTCGCCAAATCCGTCACGGTCGAGTAAGGACCAGAAGCTTTTCACGCGAAGCGCGGAAGTTTGGAAAGCGCGGAAGGTTCGAAGGGAAAACCCTTGGATTTTCCGCTCTTTGCTTTTGTCTTCCACGCTTCGCGTGAAACGCTTTGGTCATGGTCGCGAAGTGGATCGGCCAGTGGCGGGTCGCGTAGGCTCCGAAGGTGGGGTTCACGCTCAGGCAGGCAGAGCAGCGGCCGAAGGCGCCGGAGGCGGCGTTGCTCGGCCTGCTTCGGGGCGTGCCGCTCCTGCCCGGCCTGGAGAAGAGCTGGCCGGAGATCCTGGCCCTGGCCGAGGCGCACGGCCTGGGGCCGCTGCTACATGCTGTC
>DATFUN010000335.1:0-5709 GCA_035260805.1 Myxococcales bacterium
GAACTCGAAGGGGAAGCCGTGTTGCTCCTGCCAGCGCCGGACGTGCGGCAGCATCCCTGCAACGGCCACCCGGTTCCCGATGAAGTTGTCGTCCACGAAGAAGACGCTGCCCCGGTATCCCGTGGCCCGCAGCGCATCCAGCTCAGCCGTGACCTGCGCCGGCGTCTTGGTGCGCGGCTTGCGGCCGAACACCTCGATGATGTCGCAGAACTCGCACTGGAACGGGCATCCGCGCGAGTACTGCACGCTCATCGAGGCGTAGCGCTTGTGATCGATGAGATCGAAGCGCGGCCGCGGCACGATCTCCATCGACGGGCGCTCCTCGGTCTCCGGCGAGAGCACGCGGGGGGCCTTCTCGTCGGGCGCCTGCAGCGCGCGCACCAGCCGCTCCGTGCGACCCTCCGCCTCGCCGCGGAACAGGTGATCGGCCTCGGGAAACAACCCGGGGTCGGTGTTGACCGCGGGGCCGCCCACCACCGTCCGTTTGCCCAGCCGCTTGGCCCGCGCCAGGATCTCGTGCATCGCGGGCGCGTGGATGATCATCCCGGTGAGGAGCACCGCGTCCGCCCAGCGAAGCGCCTCGTCGCGCAGCGGCTCGGTGTTCTCGTCGACCACCCGCAGATCCCAGCCTTGAGGGAGCAGGGGAGCAAGGCTCAGGAGCCCCAAGGGGGGCAGGGAGGCCGCCTTGCCCGCGATGGGCAGGCTGTGCTGGAAACCCCAGTAGGTCGGCGGAGTTCGGGGGTGTACCAGGAGCGCTTTCATGGCGCAGCATGTGCGCCTCGATTGTCATGGGTTCGTCATGCCTCGCGTCGGAACGCCACAGGGGGTCGCACTTGCGAACGCCCGGGGAGCGCTGGTGGTACCGTGTTGCTGATGTTGAGAATCAGTCTCAATATCAGCAGCAGGATCTGCTGGGCCAGGTCGGGGAGCAGAACTACCTCGCCGAGCAGATCAAGGACGGCGGGTCCTGGAGGCGGATGCCGGGTGGTCGGGCTTCGAGGTGACGGCCCCGTCGCCATCGCCGTCCACGCTCACGTCGACGTTTGAGGGGTGAGGACCGCAGCTAGACGCGGGCTTCCTTGGGAAGCTTCTCCAGGTACTCCTCGACCAGCTGGCGCTGCTTCTTCTCGTCCATCTGGGTGGCGAGGAGCCTGCCGGCAGCCTCGATGGCGAGGTCGACCACCTGCGAGCGCAGCTCGGCCACCGCGGCGCGGCGCTCCTCCTCGATGGTCGCGCGCGCCTGCTTGAGCAACTCCTCGGACTGCCTGCGCGCCTCCTCCATCGATTCGGCCTTGGCTGCGGCGACCTCTTGCTGGTTCCTGCGCACCATCTCGGCGGCCTCCTGGCGCGCCTTCTCCAGCGCGGCGTGCATCTCCGCGGCGGCTTTCTCGGCCTCGGCGCGCTCGCGCCTGGCGGACTCGAGCGCGTCGGCGATGTCTTCTCGCGCGTCTCGATCATCTGGAGGATGGGCCCCCAGGCGAACTTTCCCAGGACCACGATGAGCAGGGCGAAGGTGACGGTGGTCCAGACGACCAGCGCTACGTTGATGTCGGTTAGACCTGCGGCGACCAGCATTCGTCGACCTCCGAGGGGGCCGGGAGCTTACCCGAAAGCTCCCGGCCCGTGGGCTTCACGTCCGTCGTCAGACCTTGGTGGCGAGGATGATGCAGACCACCTCGGCGAACAGCGTCACGCCTTCGATGAGCGCCGCCGCGATGATCATGGTGGTGCGGATGTCGCCGCCAGCCGACGGCTGCCGCGCGGTGCCTTCCATGGCCGCCGCGCCCACTTTGCCGATGCCGAATCCGGCGCCGAGCAACGCGAGCCCGACGCCGAGGCCTGCAGCCAGGTACCCGAGAGAGAACTGGTTCACGTGACTCCTCCCTGCTTCTTTCGATGCCTCGCTGCCCGGGCGGCCGGGAGAGGCGGATTGTCGCGGGGTATGGACCCGAGGCCGCCATTGGCCCAGCCCGCGTGCTGCGCTTGCCCTTTCAGTGGGCGTGCTGCGTCATCCCGATGAACACGGCGGAAAGCATGGTGAAGACGTACGCCTGGACCAGCGCGACGAAGAGCTCCAGCATGTAGATGCCGAGCGCGAAGGCGATCGACACCGGCGCGATCAAGGGGGAGATGAGCACCGTCAGGGCGATGAGGAAGAAGATCACGATGTGCCCGGCCACCATGTTGGCGAAGAGGCGGACGGTGAGCGCGAAGGGCTTGGTGAACAGGCCGAGCACCTCGACCGGAACCATGATCGGGAACAGCCACTTGGGCACTCCGGCCGGAACCAGGTGGGTCCAGTAGCCGATGGCCCCCTGCGCGCGCATCCCGGCGATCTGCGTGACCACGAAGGTGAACAGCGCCAGCACCACGGTGACGCCCAGGTTGCCCGTCGCGGTGGAGATGCCGGGGAACTTCCCGGCGATGGCGGGGATGGGCAAGAGCCCGGTGAGGTTCATGAAGAGGATGAAGAAGAACGCGCTGCACAGGTAGGGCGTGTACAGCGGGGCGGTGTGGCCGATGTTCTTCTCCGCGATCTCGTCGCGGACGAACATCACGAACATCTCCAGCAGGTTGTATCCCCCCTTGGGCACCAGCGCCCGGCGGCGCACCCCGGCGGCGAGCACCAGGAGCAGGATGCCCGCGGCGATCCACATGTTGATGACGTGCTTGGTGATCGAGAGATCGACATGGTGGGCGCCGATCCAGAAGCCGAGCGGGACCCATACCTCGTCGGCGACGTGGTGGAAGATGTCCTCGGCGACCCCTCCCTCCTCGTGCTCCTCGCCGCGCTCGTGCGCGGCGCGGGCGCCGTGCGCCGCCTCCTGCCTGCCCGAGGTCACGCCGTGCTCGCTCGCCCGCGGCTTGTCGCCGTCGGGAACCGGAGCGGGCTTGTGCTCCTGCGCCTCCCCGCGCGGGGGCCCTCCGGAATGCGACGCTTGCGCGAGGAGGAAAGCGAGGGCGAGCGCGATGTGCATCGTTCAGGCTCCCGCCCGCCGGCTGCGCGACGAGCTCCACACGAATGCGACTTCCACCGCCTGCGTGAGCGCATAGACGAGAAAGAAGGACGAAGCGTACGCGAGGGCCGCGCCCCCGCGCGCGGAGGCCAGCAGGAACCCCGCCGCGACCGCCACCATCCGGGCGAAGAAACCCGCGACGAACCCGGCCAGGATGCCGTTGGTTCCGTGCGGCGCGCCCAGCGCCAGTGCGGGCAACGCGCAGAGAGCGGAGACCGCCGCCGCGGCGGCGCCGAACAGGGCCGCCCGGGACTGGCTTGCCGACACTGCCAGGGCCAGGCTGCACACCAGCGCCGAAGCGAGCGCGTACGGCAAGAGGGCCGGGCGGGCGGGGGCGGAGGCTGTGGCTTGCGTCACTTCTTCCTTCCCATCGCCAGCACGGACTTGAAGAACAGATAGAACCCCAGCCCAGTCCCCAGCACCGCGCCCGACACCAGCAGCCAGGGCACGGTGTGCAACTCGCGGTCCGCGAACCAACCCAACGCCGTCCAAAGCGCTACCGACCCGACCAGTTGCCAACTCGCGTCCAAGTAGGGCGCTGCACGCCGGTAGGACTCGGCCGCGTCTTTGTCACCCCCGCTGGGCTGCTTCTCCGGCAAATCGCCGCCCCTGCAAAAAAGCAGGGCCTGATAGCACGGCGCCGTCCGGGCCGTCAATGAACCAGAACCTCTCGGGATTTTTCCTTGTATCCCGGTGGTATCCTGGGGCCATGCTCCGGCCGTCCGGATCCCTGCTCGCCTCCTCGCGCGCCGCCCAGCGCCGCTCCGTGGTCCGCGAGGTGATCCGCCTGGCGACCGCCTTGATCCGCAAGAGCAGCGCCGCGGTGGCGGACGTGGCCGGGACCGCCGTGGACCTGTTCGTCATGCTCGGTCTTCCCCTCCTCTACGCGGTCGCCGCTTATCTCACGTTCGACCTGCCGGCCCGGCTGTTCGCAGGACGAGTGCACTTCTCCGCCATTGGCCTGCTCGCCTTCCTGGGCGCGGCCTCCGTCTCGCTGTTCGGCCTCTCGCGCATGCTGCGCGACGCCCCGCCGGTCGCTCCGGTGCGTCCCAAGTTCGCCAGGGCCATGCTGCTCGTCACCTGGGCTGCCGCCCTCCTGCTGACGTTCACCGACCTGGCCGGCTGACGCCCGTCTCGGTTCCCAGCGCGTCCCGTCGTGCCGAACTTCCCCTACAAGGAGGTCGTCATGGTGCGTTCCATCCTCTCCTTCGTCTCCATGCTCCTGTGGGCCCCCGCTCTCGCGCTGGCGCAGGCCGGCCAGGGTTCCCCGGGCTCTCCGGGCAACGCTCCGGCGGGCACGGGCGCAGGCCCCGCGGGACGGGCCGGTGACGCAGCCGCGAGCGGCGGCGGCGCCTGGGTGTGGTGGATCATCGTCGCCATCATCGTGCTCGCCATCATCTGGTGGGCTGCCGGATCGGGCAGGCGTCGCCGGCCGGCGGGACCCTGACAGAGGGCCCGTTCAGGACCTGGCGAACCGCCGGCTTCGCGGCGACCGCCGCGCTGGGCCGATTCGGATGGCTCGAGCGGCTCTGAGTTGTTCGCCACGCCGCGGCTGGGAGTTACGCCCCCGGTGAGGGGTCGCGAGGCTGTTCCTGCACGCCGCAGCGTTCGCGGTGGCGGCGGAAGCGACGCGGTCTCAGGCTGCGCGAAGCGCCTCGCGCAGCGCGGCCACCGTCTGCTCGAGCTCTTCCGGCCCGTGCTCGCTGGAGAGGAACGCCGCCTCGAACTGGCTGGGCGGCAGGTAGATCCCGCGCTCGAGGAGCGAGCGGTGCACCGCCGCGAACCGGCTGAGGTCGGACCGCTTCGCGCTCGCGTAGTCGAACACCTCGGACGGAGCGAAGAAGAGCGTCCACATCGAGCCCACCTGGTTGACCTGCGCGGGCACCTTCGCCGCCGCGCATGTCTCGCGCAGCTGCCCGCAGAGGTCCTCGGCCCGTTTCTCGATCTGTTCGGTGAAACCGCGTTGCCGGACGAGGTCGAGCATCGCGCAGCCCGCGGCCATCGCGACCGGGTTCCCGGAGAGCGTTCCCGCCTGGTAGATCGGGCCGTCCGGCGCCACCTGGGCCAGCACGTCCTCCCGCCCTCCGTAGGCGCCGACGGGCAAGCCCCCGCCGATCACTTTCCCGAGGCAGGTGAGGTCCGGCTCGATGCCATAGCGCTGCTGTGCGCCGCCTCGCGCGACGCGGAAGCCGGTCATCACCTCGTCGAAGATCAGCAGGGCGCCGGCGGCGCGCGTCTCTTCGCGCAGCGCCTCGAGGAAACCGGGCCGGGGCAGGAGCACGCCCATGTTGCCGACGACCGGCTCCACGATCGCGCACGCCGTCTCCCGCCCTGAGGGCGAGCGGAAGAACCCGCGCACGGCGTCGGGGTCGTTGAACGGCAGCACGGTGGTGAGCTTGGCCACCGCCGCTGGAACCCCGGGCGAGTCGGGGAGCCCCAGCGTCTCGACGCCGCTTCCAGCGCGCACCAGCAGGCTGTCCGTAGCCCCGTGGTAGCACCCCTCGAACTTGACGACCCTCTCGCGCCCGGTGAACCCGCGCGCCACCCGGAGCGCGGCGGAGGTCGCTTCGGTTCCCGAAGAGACGAAGCGCATCCGCTTCATCGAGGGGACGAGCGCGCGCACCTTCTCCGCGAGGTCCGACTCGCGCGGGCTGGGAGCGCCGAAGCTCGTCCCTTGCGCCGCCGCATCCGC
>DATFUN010000336.1:0-7557 GCA_035260805.1 Myxococcales bacterium
CGACGCCAAGCTGCGGCTCGTGAGCCTCCCCGACGCGGAGGGCAAGTTGCCGTCGGAGTTGTCGGGCGGCATGAAGAAACGCGCCGGCATCGCGCGGGCGATGGCGCTGGAGCCGGAGTTGCTCTTGCTGGACGAGCCGTCGGCGGGGCTCGACCCGGTCATCGCGGTGGAGCTCGACGAGCTGATCCTCACCTTGAACCGCGGGCTGGGCCTCACGGTGGTGATCGTGACGCACGAGCTGGAGAGCATCTTCAAGATCGCGAAGCACTGCATCATGCTCGACCAGGCGTCGCAGGGGATCATCGCCCGCGGCGACCCGCGCACGCTGCGCGACCACAGCGACAATCCACTCGTGCGCGCATTCTTCAACCGGCAGGTGCCGCCCCCCGGCGGCCCCGATGCCCGAAGGGCAGGATAGCTCTACGGCCTCTCCCGCCAACTACTGGAAGCTGGGCTTGTTCGTGCTGATCGGCGTCGGCCTGGTGGCCGTCGTTCTGGTGGTCGTGGGGGCGCACTCGTTGCACCGCGATACCATTCCATTCGTCACCTATTTCGACGAATCGGTACAGGGGCTCGGCGTCGGCGCGCCAACCACGTTCCGCGGCGTGCCGCTCGGCTGGGTCTCGGCAATCCACGTCGCCCCCGACCACCGCCGAGTCGAGGTGGAGATGGAGCTCGAGCGCAGTGAGCTGCGCAGGACGGGCTATGCCGACAGCGAGCCCGCCCCGCCGCCGCCCGCCGATCTGCGCGCACAGCTCGGGTCGCAGGGAATCACCGGAGTGAAGTTCATCCTGATCGACTACTTCGATCCCAAGCACAATCCGCCGCCAGAGCTGCCCTTTCGGCCTCGCCGCCACTACATCCCCGCGGCAGTATCGACGCTGAAGAACGTCGAACAGGACGTGGTGCTCGCGCTCGATCAGTTGCGGGAGGTGGGCATCATGGTGGCCGGGGTGCTCGAGCGCATCGACGGCGTGATCGTCGATTTCCAGGGGCAGAAGATGCCGGCGCGCATCGGCGCGTCGCTCAGCGAGCTGGACCGTACCCTGCGCATGGTCCAGGGCACGCTGGGGCACGCCGACGTGGGGCGCGTGTCCAACAAGGCGCAGGCGACGCTCGACGGCATGATGAAGATCCTGGCGGATCTCGACCGGCTGTTTGCGCGGCTCCAGGACAAGAATGGGCTGCTCGCCAACGCCGAGCGGACCACCCAGCAGTTCGGCAGCGTGGCGCAGGGGGGGACCTCGCTGGAGGCGGAGGTGGGGACCTTGATTCAGCGAGTGTCGGAGGCGACGGAGTCGTTTCGAAGGCTGGCGGATGCCCTGGAGAGGGACCCGGATATGTTGATCAAAGGTCGTCGGGCGGGGAGGGCATACAAATGAGTCGGCCGCGTTGGCGGATCTCGCGCGGGGCGCTGCTGACGGCGCTCGCGGGGACGCTGACGCTGGGGTGCGCGGCGCTTTCGAAGTCGACGCCCCTCGAGATCCGGTACTTCACGCCGGAGGCCGAGCCAGCGGAAGCCCAGATCTCGCAGCCAGCCGCTGCGGGTGCGCCCACGGCCTCGCTGCGGCTGGGCCGCGTCGTGGGCGGGCCCGAGCTCGGCGAGGAGATCGCGTGGCGCGAGTCCCCCATGGAGGTCGGCTTCTACGACGACAGCCGCTGGACCGAGCGCCCCGAGGCCTACGTTGCCCGCGCGCTGGACCGCGCGCTCTTTGGCAGCGGCCGCCTGCGACACGTGTTGTCCGGCCCGGCGCCGGTGCTGGACGTGCGCGTGCTCGCGTTCGAAGAGGTTCGCGCGCAGACCGCCAGCTCGCGCAGGGCGCGCGTAACGCTGGCGGTGCTGCTGCACGACGACCGGACCGTGCTGCTGGAGCAGCGCTTCACGCACGAGGTGGAGGTGCGGGGAGGAAAGATCGAGCAGCTCGTGCAGGGTCTCGCGCTCGCGATGCACGAGGTCGTCGAGCAGGTCGCGAGGCAGACAGTGGCGACGCTCGCGCAGCAGCAGCCTACGACAGAGAATTGAAGCGGTTCGTCAGCGGCCGTCAGCGCAGCGCGAAGGTGGCGAACAGGTCCACGTCCGACGACAGGTGCAAGTCGTCGAATCGCCAGAGCAGGAGCTTCTCGCGCAGGCAGGCCGAGAGGGCCGCCGGGAGCGGCTCGGGTCCGCCGAGCTGGACCGAGCGCACCTCTCCCGACGCTGGCACCCGCAGCCGGACCGGCACCTGGCTGGGCGCTCCCGCGGGAACGGCGCAGGCGCGCAGGGCGGGGGCCCGGGCGAGGACCGCCGCGCGGACCCGCGCCTCATCGACGCCGGATTGCGCCGCGGCCGGCGGCGGCGGTAGCCGGCGGGCGGGGACCTTGCGCGGCGCGCTGGAGGTGGCGGCCTTCGCAGCGGGCGGAGGCGCCGGGGGAGGAGCTTGCGGCGGCGGCGCGGCGGCGGGCCAGAGGATCCACCCGAGCAGCGCGAGCCCCAGGATCGCGGCCGCTGCGGCGCCGGTTCGGTCGCGCTTCCTCCGCAGCGACGCACCAGGAAGCGGCCTGGTCAGGCGACGTGCGCCGACCATCCGCCGCGCGCCGCGCGGCAGTCCCGGCCGCGCCGGCGCACGTCGCGCCAACGGGCGCTTCACGGCTGGGCCGCCAGGAGTTGCGCCCAGCTGTTCGCGAAGGTGGCGAGCTCCACGGGGGCCTGCGACCCGAACGCGCGGCACAGGTCGAATCGGGTGGCGAGCCCCGGCTGGCGCTGCGACATCTGCTGGGCGAGGCGGTCGTAGAAGGTGAAGTCCGACGCCTCGAGCGAGTCGATGGTCGTCACCGGTAGCCCGGGCTCCGCCAGGCAGGCCTTCTTCATCTGCTCCGTCGTTCCGGTCTCCGGCGTGGCGAAGAAACCAAAACGGAAATCCGCCCGCTGCAGGACGACGGGACCGAACGGCGCCCAGCAGGCGATGTCCGCGGCGAGGGACGCCGCGGGATCTCCACAGCTCGCGAGCGGCGTCGGGCGGGCGCCGTGGTCGACGATGCCGACCAGCAGGGCGCCGGGGCGGGTAGCGAAAGGACCCGCCGGCGCTCCGATCGCGGAGAGACGCTGTCCCACGTCCAGGAGGCCGGAGGTGGCGCACCCCGCGGGCGCCGGGTTGTCGAGCGCGGACCGCGCGCTCAGCGCGACCGAGAGATTGCCCAGGGAGGTGAACCTGGCGTCGTGCGTCGACCAGACCAGCGCGCCGTCGTACAGCGAGACCACGGCGATGCCGCGCGGCGACAGTCTGGCGTCGCGAAGAGCGGCGGTGGTGCGCTGCACCAGATTCTGGATGGAGTCGGCGAGATTGGCGGTGCCGCGGTCGATGCGCACGAGCCACAGCTGCCCGGTGCCGCCGTCCTGCCCGAGGCCGCTGCCGGGGAACCCGCCATGGCCTCCCTGATCGAGGCTCTTGGTCCCGCCACACACCAGCGGAGGAGGAGGGGGCGGTGGACCGCTCGGCGGAGGTGGCGGTGGAGGGGGCGGCGGCGGAGGGACGCTCGCGACCGGCGGATCCTCCGGCGGAGCGAGGCACGCGGAGAGGATCGCGAGGCAGGCGGCGACGAAGACGGCGCGCATCGGTCACTCCGCCGCGAGCCGCGCTCGCTCGGCCGCACCGTTGGACCAGCCGCGCACCTCCGCGGACGGGATGTTCCGGCGCGCCGTCTCGTCTCGCAGACGGGCGAGGATCTCCCTCCGCGCGTCGAGGAACTCCGCCGCCGCCGGGGCGGTGCGCAGCCGCAGCTCTTCCTCCAGCTCGCGCCGGAGGCGCGTCGGGCAGCCGCCGAGCACCTTCTCCCGCAACGACGGGTCCGCGCCGGCGAGATAGGTCACCACCCGCGCGGGATCCACGCGGAGCAGCACGGAGGCGAGCACGTCGCCGGGAACACCGCCCAGCGCCGACTCGGCGACCAGCCAGCGCGCCGATCGGCCGTCGCCCTCGCGCCGGAGCCGCTCGAGCAGCACGTCCTGCTCGTCGCGCGCGAGCGAGTCGAGCAGGTCGCTCATCGCGCTCTCCGCCTGCCGCGGGCCGCCGCCCATGCGCTCGAGCCGCTCGCGCAGCTCGTCGGCGGCCGCGAGCGCATACGAGGCCTGTACCTCCGGCCGCCGGGCCCAGGCCAGCGCCAGCTCGCGCCGCTGCTCGGTGGACAGCTCCTGCAAGGCGGCCGCGCGGAGCCGGGACGGTGCGAACCGGACCACCGCGTCGAGCGCGCCGGGCGAGAGGTCGCGGCAAGCCATGGCGAAGGCGTCGGGCCGCACTCCTTCGAGGAACGCGAAGGCTCCGTCGGCGTTCTCGGAGGCGCGCGCGAGCCGCGCGCCGATCAGCCTGCCTTCCAGCTCCGAGAGCGCCGAGGGATCGGGAGCCACCCGGCCGACCTGCGCGGCCACCGCCGACACCGCCTGCGCGATGGCGCCATCCGACCCGAGGTCCTGGAGCAGGAACTCGCCCAGCTCGCGCACCCAGCGTGCCACCAGCTCGACCTCGCCGCGGATCAGCGCCTCCCGGACGACCGCGTTGCGGATGGCGCGCTCATCGGCGAGTGCCTTTTCCAGCTTGCGACGCCGCGACTCGGAGAACGCCGCCGGACGGGCCGCGCCGGCGCCCGCGGGATCCGGCGCCGGCAAAGGCTCCAGCTCGTAGGCCGGTTCTTGCGGGCGGCGCGCGGCGAAGTACAGCAAGGTGCCCAGCACCATCGCCACCAGCGCGAAGAGCGCCGCGGCGGCGAGGGCCGGCGCCTCCTCGAGGAGGCGGTCCCGCGCGGTCACGGACTTCGGCTCGGGCTGCGCCGCCGGAGGCGCGAGCGGGGTCTGCGGAGCAGGCGGCGGCGCCTCCAGGTGCGCCGGGTTGCGGACGGGAAAGGGCACCGCCTGCACGACGACCTGCGCCGGGACGCCCATCGCGCGCAAACGCTGCGTGACCAGGTCCCGCACCTTTCCGCGGAAGGCGGGCGGCAGCTTTCCGTCGAGCAGCACGGCCGCGCTCGCTCCTTTGAGGACCGGCGCCTTCAGGTCGCCGGGAGCGTCGAACCCGGGGTCCGCCGTTCCGACCGCTTCCTCCTCCACCCGGGCCTGCACGGAGAGCAGCACGCACTGCTCGGGACAGAGCGCGCGGAAGAGATCGGTCACCTCGGTCCGCGCCTTGTCCTCCGCGTCGCGCTGCAAGCGCGAAGCGGGCGTGAGCGCCACGGCCGCTGCTAGAAGGATGAACATGGCTACTCCACACGGACGACGACCCGCCGGTTGGCGAGGCGCCGCTCGTCGATGGTTCCCCGCACGTCGCGGGGCCGGGTGTCGGCGAACGCGCGAGCCGACAGCCGCTCGCGCGGGATGCCGCTCGCCTCCAGCGCCGCGAGCACGTTGATCGCCCGCTGCGAGGACAGCTCCCAGTTGGAATGGAAGTGCCCGGTGCGGATCGGTACTTCGTCGGTGTGTCCCTCGACCAGCACCGGCCGGCCCGGAAGCGCGCCCAGGAGCCGCGCCACTTCGGCGATGGCCCGCCGGCCTTCCGGCCGCACGTCCGCGGACCCGGAATCGAACAGCAGCGCGTCCTTGAACTCGATGCCGAGGCCTTCCGCATCGTCGCGCGCGATCACCCGATCGCGCAGCGCGGGGCTCTTCGCCACCATGTCCTCCACGCGCTCGCGCAACTGCTGCAGGGGCGCCGACTTGCTGCCGGAGATGGAGGCCGCGATGCGCTCGAACGCGGACTGCCGGAGCGGCACCGCCGCGATGATGAGGATGAAGAACCCGACCAGCAGGCTGAGCAGGTCGGCGTAGCTGATCAGCCAGAGCTCGTCCTGCTGCGGCTCGGCCGGCGCGGTGAGATCGTCCATGGCTACCCCAGCGCTCCGCCGGCCTCGATGCGCAGCTCGACGTGCCCGGCCGGGGACTCGAACAGGTTACGCACGTCGGCGACCGGCTTCCCCTCCGCGAGCAGCGCCAGGGCGCGGGTCAAGAGCCGCGCGTCCTCGGCGCAGGTCAAGGAGTGGGCGTGCACCATGCGCGCGAGCGGCTGGTAGAGGCCGTTCGCAAGCACCAATCCGTACAAGGTGCAGAGCAGCGCCAGCGCCATGGAGGGGCCCAGCTGGGTGAAATTGGAGAGGTCGCGCAAGAGCCCGATGAGGCCCAGGGTAGTCCCCACCAGGCCCATCGCCGGCGCCACGCGCGCCAGCGAGGTCAGCACGTCCTCGCTGCGCTTGAGCGACGACGACAAGCAGTACGCGGCCGCCCCCGCGGTCCGCTCGATCTCGCCGGCCGCGTATTGCCGCACCACCAGCGGAGCCAGTTGGCGGAAGAGCGGGTGGTCCGACGACTCGGCGATGGAGAGAGCCTCTGCCGGACGGCCGCGCCGGTGGTCGGCGGCGAATCGCGACAGATCGTCGTACAGCGCGGCCCGCGCGCGAGAGGGCGATCGCCGGATGGCGCGGAGCACCGCCCGCGCGGTCTCCCACAGCTCCTCGGGCCGGTAGGAGATGAGCGCCACGAACGGCGGCGCCAACACGAGCAGCAAGAGTGCGGGGCGGTGGAGGAAGCCCGTGAAGGTGTGGGATCCTTCGGTTGCGACCGTGGCCGCCAGCACCGCGACGAGGCCCAAGAGGCCGATGACGACGTGCATGCCTATTCCTCCTTGAGCGTCCGCAGCGCCTCGGCCACGGCGGGGTCTTCGGGATCGAGCGCGAGTGCCCTCTGCCACGACTCGCGCGCAAGCTGCGCCTTGCCCAGCTTCAGGTAGACGGAACCCTTCATCGCCTGTAGCCGCGGGTCCTTCGGATGTGAGGCTTCCAGGTCGACCAGCTCCACCAGCGCCAGCTCGTACCGGCGCGACGCGTACATCTCGCGCACCTTGGCGAGCGTTCCGAGATAGCTCTTCCCCGGGACCTTCGCGGCGCCCGCGAGTTTCACGCCGGCCGCGGGCGCCTTGGCGCCGGTGTCCGGCCTGGCGGCGACGTCCGGTTTGCCGTCTGCCGCGGCCTTCGAGGCTCCCGGAGGCTCCCCCGCAGCCGCGAGCAGCTCGGCGTCAGCCGCGGTGGGCGACTCGAGCGGGCCGTCCAGCGGGATGCGCATCTCGTACCCGCCGGCGGACTCGGGCAGCTCCAGCTCCCACACGCGGTTGTGCTCCGCCAGCCGCAGCACGTAGCGCCCGTCCTGCGCCCGCGTCGCCGAGGCGGGTTGCAGCGCGCCCTGCAGCGCCGGAGCCGCCGGCTTGTTCTCCGGCCGCGGCAGCGGTTTCGTCTCGCGTCGCATTCCTTCCGGCACCACCAGCTGCTTGGGCTGCTGCGAAGCCGCGCAGGCGCAGAGAAGGAACAACGCCCAGCTCCTGTTCATGGCCATGTGAACCCCAGCCCCAGCTGCGGAGCGAATTCGCCGTACCTCGGGCCGTCCTTGCGGACCTGGAACGGCGCCACGTAGTCGACCATCGCGAAGGCCGTGACCCGGATGGCGGGCTTGAACCGCAGGCCAGCGCCCCCGTAGAAGCTGGTCGCGCCGGCGGTGAGCACCGCGCCCGCGTGCGTCACGAGCCGCACCTCGGAGGCGAAGAGCTG
>DATFUN010000337.1:0-9161 GCA_035260805.1 Myxococcales bacterium
GTGAAGCGGCCGGAGCATTCCAGAACCACCTCGGACCCGTGCTGCTTGTGGGGCAGCTCGGAAGGGTCGCGCTTGGCGGTGACGGCGATCTTCTTGCCGTTCACCACGATGGCGTCCTCGGTCGCCTCGACGCTGCCGTCGAAGATGCCGTGCACCGAGTCGTACTTGAACAGATGGGCAAGGGTCTTCGGCTTGTCGATGTCGTTGATGTGCACGACGTCGAGCTTGGCGCCCCGCTTGATCGCCGCACGCAGGATGTTGCGGCCGATGCGCCCGAAGCCGTTGATCGCGATGCGAGCCATGAAACCTCCCTGGGAGTCGGGGCTACATAGGCTTCGCGATCCGGAGCGTCAAGCGAGCGCCTTGCGCGAATTGCGCCTGACAAACACAACGGGCCCCGACGGGGGCCCGTTGGTGCAGCAGGGGGTCGTTCGCCCGTACGTTTACGCGGCGCCCTTCACGGCCTCGCGCCGTTCCTTCTGCAGATCCTGCGTGATCAGCTCGATCAGCTCGGTGGAGAGCGTGAGCAACTGGCGCGGCGTGTATCCGCTCGAGCGAAGCTCCTTGTAGAAGGATCTGGCCAGGATGCGGGCCCCTGCGGACCGATCCAGCGCGACGGAGCTCTTGCCGTCCGTCGTTGGAGCTTGCGGGGCGAACTTTTCCGACACGGTGCACCTCGCTGAGGAAAGCAGCAGCGCTTCCGGGTTGCAACCTGCCTGCCGAGTTTACGATACCCGACATTTCAGGGGTTTACGAAGTAAATGGCAAGGCGCACCGCGGCGCGGTGCGAAGGGCGCCACGCGATTCGTGGGACCAATGGCGTGTGCACTGCGCAACACGGTTCGCACCGCGCCGCGGCACGACGGGCAGTCGACCGGTTGCCTATGCCCGCCGGCATCTCCACCGTGGCGGGGCATGAAGCTCCTGGTGCGCCATGCGGGCGGCGAGCTGACCGTCGGTAGCCAGAAGGAGTTCCTGCTCCTCTGGCAGCGCGGGGTCATTGCGCCCGATGACATGGTGCGTCGAGAGGGCCAGGAGCGCTGGACGGCCGCCGGCGAGCTCCCTTGGATCCGCGGCATGCGGATGGACGCGCGGCGGGACTCGCGCCGCCTCCTGTGGCTGACCGTCGCTCTCATGTTCGCCGGGCTCCTCGCGGCTCTGTGGATCCAGGGACGGGCGCCACAGCTGGCGCGGAAGTCCGGCCCGCCCGGGGCCGTGCGCGCGGTGCCCCGATAGCTGCTAGAACCGCGGCATGGCCAAGGCGACCTGGGACGGGAAGGAGTGTGACGTGCGCGTCGACTCCGACCTGGAAAGCAACTGGAGCGTCAGCATCCTCTCGGGAGAGTTCGACCCGGTGAGCCTCATCCAGCGCCCTGCCGCGCCGGTGATCATCAAGGTGCGCGCCAAGAGCCGCTGGCTGGCGCTGGACCAGGGCCTGCGATCGCTCAAGGCGCAGGGGAGGATCGCGGACTTCAGCCTGGAGCCCCGGCCGGCGGAGGAGATCGCCGCCGAGGCAGCGGAGAAGGCGAGGAAGAAGGGCGGCGCCAAGGCGGAAGCCGAAGAGGAGGCCTGAGAGAGGCCCGCTCAAATGCAGCCGTTCCAGCGCACCGCGGCCGTCTTCGACATCGACGACTCGCTCCTGGACGGGAACGCGGGGACCATCTTCACCTGGTTCCTCTACTCGAACCGCGAGATGGCGCCGCAGGTCCGCAGCCAGGTGCCGCGCGCGCTGTACGACTACGCGCGCAAGCGGCTCAGCGAGGCCGACATGGTCGCCCTGGGCAGCAAGTGCCAGCAGGGCATCCGCGCCGACAAGCTGCGCGAGCTGGCGCGCAAGTGCTTCGACAAGCACATCAAGAAGCGCATCACGCAGCAGGGCGTGCGCGCGGTGCGAAGACATCTGTTGTCGGGGCACCTGGTGGTGGTGGCCTCGGGCTCGCCGCAGATCATCATCGACGAGGTGGGACGCTTCCTCCACGCGCACGAGGCGGTGGGCACGCGCGCCCTGATCAAGGACGGCGTCGCCAGCGACGAGCTGGTGCCGCCCATCGTCTTCAAGGAAGGCAAGCGCGAGCGGGTGAAGGAGATCGTCGCGCGGCACGGGATCGACGTCTCCCGCAGCTATCTCTACTCGGACAGCGTGGCCGACACGCCGCTGCTCGAGGAGGTCGGGCACCCGGTGGTGGTGAATCCCAAGCCCGCCTTCCGCGCCGAGGCGCTCCGCCGCGGCTGGGAAGTGGCCGAGTGGAAGGGACGCTGGAAGACGGAGCCCGACGCGGAGGACCGCATCGGCGACGAGTGGCTCAGCTGGGAGGGGTGACTACTTGTCGACCGTGAAGCCGGAGTCGGCGATGGCCTTCTCCAGGTCGGCGTGCTTCGCCTTGCTGTCGTCGTAGGTGACCGTCACCTGCTTCTTGGTCTTGTCGGCGCTGGCGACCGTGACGCCCTTCACGTCCTTGAGGGCGGCCTCGGTCTTCGCCGAGCATCCGGCACAGTGCCAACCGGACACCTTGAGCGTCTCGGTCTTCTCGGCGGCGAGAGCGGCGCCAGAGAGTCCGGCGGCGAGGGCGAAGGCGAAGAGCTTCTTCATGGCAGACCTCGGAAGGTTCGAGTGCGTGCGGGAGCATCCAGGCGGGCGGCGCCCCTGTCAACAGGCCGTTCGCCTCCCCCTGCTCGTTCGACGTCGGGCGCGGGCGGGACATTCAACCGGGCAGGCGCAGGGCCCGCCGGGCATTCTCGGTGGTCGCCCGCTCGACCTCGGCCGGCGGGACCCCGCGAACTTCGGCGAGGCGCTCCGCGGTGAGCCGCACGTACGCAGGCTCGTTCCTTTTGCCGCGGTGCGGCGCGGGAGCCAGGAACGGGCAGTCCGTCTCCACCAGCAGTCGGTCCAGCGGGATCCGGGACGCCGCGTCGCGAAGCGCGTCGGCGGCCTTGAAGGTGAGCACTCCGCTCAGGCTGATGTACATCCCGAGGTCCAGGTAGCGCTGCGCCGCCGGCCAATCGCCGGTGAAGCAGTGGATCACCCCTCCGTCGGGACCCAGCTCGCGCTCGAGGATCGAGGCGGTGTCCGGATCGGCCTCGCGGGTGTGGACCACCAGCGGCTTGCGCAGCGCCTTGGCCAGGCGGACCTGCGCCGTGAACACGTCCCGCTGCACCTCCCGCGGCGAGCGATCGTAGTGGTAGTCGAGCCCGCACTCGCCGACCGCCGTGCACTCGGGCTCGCCGCAAATCGCTTCCAGCTCGCGCAGGTCGGCGGAGGTGGCCCGCGCCGCGTCGTGCGGGTGGATCCCGGCGGTCGCGCTGAGGAACGCACGGTCGGTGCGGGCCAGCTCGACCGCGTCGCGCGCCGCGGCCATGCCGGCGCGGGAGCCGGGGCGCCGCTCGTCCGGCTCGCGCCACTGGCCGACCACCACGACGTGCACGAGGCCTGCCTCGCGCGCGCGCCGGAGGGTGGCCGGGAGATCGTCGCCGTAGTCGGAGAAGTCGAGGTGGGCGTGCGAGTCGATCAGCGGCATCGAGGGCGGTCAGGTCGAGGAGGAGGTCGAGGGAGAGGGGGAAGTCAGGTTCGAGGGGGAGCTCGGGGAGGACCCTTCCGTCTGGCTCTGCGCGATCTCCGCGAGGAGCTCCTTGGATAGGGGTCCCAGCTCGCCCGGTTCGTCGGCGAGGGCACGCAGCGCCGCGATGGCCGATGGGGAACCGATCTCCGCCAGTCCTTCGGCGGCGTCCATGCGCAGGTCCTCCGCCGCCTCTGCGGAAGCGACGATCGCGAGCAGGCGTTCCTCGACTCCCGGCGCCGCGAGGCGCCCCAGCGCGCGAAGCGCCGCGCCCCGCGCGGGCTCGCCGTCTGCCGCGGCCAGCTCCTCCAGCGCGGGGACCGCCTCGGCGATGCGCAGCCGGCCCGCCCACTCCGCGGCGATCGGCCGGTCGTCGCCGTCCGAGGCGACGCGCAGGACCAGGTGCGCCGCGCCCCGGGCATCCCCGAGCCGGGCGAGCGCCGCGGCCGCGAGCGTGCGATCGAGCTCGCCCAGCAACTCGCCTTCGAACAGCTCGGCGATGCCGGGCACGGCGGCCGGATCGCCCAGCGACATCAAGGCGGAGAGCGCCTCCTGGCGGCGGTAGTCCTCGCGCAGCGCGGCCACGAGCTGCGGCAGCGCGGCCCCGTCGCCCTGGTCGCTCAGCGCGCACGCGGCGGCGAACCGCATCGGCTCCTCGCCGGAAGCGAGCAACGCCCTCACCTGCTCCCGCGCCGCCGGGCCGGGCAGGCGCGCCGCGGTCCAGACCGCCGCGGTGCGGACCTGCGCCACCGGATCGGCGAGCAGCGCGAGGACCGCGCTCGCGTGGGCCGTCAGGTTCTCCGGCTTGCGCATCATCCGGACGGCGCCCAGAGCCGCGATGCGCACCTGCGGCTCCGGATCCTCCAGCAGATCCTCGACCCGCGCCACGATCGCCGCGGCGGCCTCGCCGTCTCCGGCGCGCCAGCGGTCGAGCAACACCCGCGCCGCGTCGATTCGCGCCGCCCCGTCGGCGCCGGCGAGCGCGCCTGCCAGCTCCTCGACCGTCTCCTGGGCAGCCTCGGGCTCGAGGGCCGGGGCCTGCTCCTTGGAATCGGTGCCCTTCTTGAACCATGAAGAGAAGAGTCCCATCACTTCACCTTCGATCCCGGAGCAACCTCCTCGCCCAGCTCCACGACCGTCAGGCCGCGCGGACCGCCGGTCGCGAACAGCACCATCCCGTGCGACTCGACGCCCCGCAGCGGTTTCTTCGGCAGGTTCGCCACCACCGCGACCGTCCGTCCGACCAGCTCCTCCGGCCGGTAGGCTTGAGCCACCCCGCTCACGATCGTGCGCGGAGCGCCTTCGCCGAGGTCGATGCTCAGCTTGAGCAGCTTGTCGGCCTTGGGAATCCGCTCGGCGGCGAGGACCTTACCGGCGCGGAGGTCGACCTCGGAGAAGCGGTCGATCGTGATCTCGGAAGAGGTCGAGGAGGAGGTCGGGGGCGGGGGCGAGGGCGAGGGCGAGGAAGAGGTCAGGGGGACGGGAGAGCTCGGGACCTCGGAGACGAATCGCGACGTCAGCTTCCGGACGTCCTCATCCTCCATCCTGCGCACCAGCGGGCGCGGTTCGCGGATGGTCGCTTCCTCGATCGGCTTGTTGTCGGTGACCGCGGGAAGCGGCGCCCCGGTCTGCTCGACAATCCCCTGGGCGAAGCGGGGCACCACCGGCTCGAGCATCGCCGCGCAGACCCGGGCCAGGTTCACTGCCAGCGTCAGCTCGCGCCGCGCGCCCTCCGGGTCGGTGGCGATGGTCTTCCACGGCTGCTTGCGCTGGAGCCGCTCGTTTCCCGCCGCCGCCACCGCGAGCGCGGCCTGCACCGCCGCGCGGGAATCGACGCGCAGGTACGCCTGCATGGCGTTGGCGCGCTGGAGGCTCGCCTGGGTCCAGAGGTCGACCGCCTCGCCGTCGCCGGGCAAGAGGCCCAGCTTCCCCGAGAGGCTCTTCCACAGGATGGAGAGGGCGCGGTTGGCCAGGTTGCCGACGCTGTTGAGCAGCTCTCCGTTGACCCGGTTCTTCATCTCTCCGAGAGAGAGGTCGATGTCGCTCGCCGTGGGCCCCAGGTTCGCGGCGAAGTAGTAGCGCAGCCATTCGGGATCGAGCCCCGCGTCCAGGTACTCGCGCGCGTTGATGAAGGTGCCGCGCGACTTGGACATCTTCGCGCCCTCCACCGTGAGCATCCCGTGCACGTGGACGCGCGCCGGCACCCGCCAGCCCGACGCGTGCAGCATCGCCGGCCAGAACAGTGTGTGGAAGTAGACGATGTCCTTGCCGATGAAGTGCACGATCTCCGTGCCGGAATCGGCGCCCCACCATTCCTCGACGCGGCGCCCCCGCTTGCGCGCCCAATGCTCCGTCGACGACAGGTAACCGGTCGGCGCGTCGAGCCAGACGTAGAAGTACTTCTTCTCCTCTCCCGGCGGCCGGTCGGGGATCTCGAATCCGAAGTAGGGCTCGTCGCGCGAGATGTCCCAGTCCCTGAGCGGCTCGGCCAGCCAGCGGGCGAGGAAGCCGCGGATCTCCGGCTGCAGGTGGCCCGGCTCGCTGGTCCACTTGCGCAGGAAGTCCTGGTACTGGGACAGCTTCACGAAATAGTGCGCGCTGCGCCGCAGCACCGGACGCACGATCCCGCGGCCCGCGTCCTTGCAGATGGCGCAGTACGGATCCTTGAGCCGCACGGCCTCGTACGTGGAGCCGCAGTTTTCGCAGGCGTCGCCGTACTGGTCCTCCGTGCCGCAGACGGGGCAGGTCCCGCGCACGTACCGGTCCGGCAGGAAGCGCCGGTCCACCTCGCAGTAGAACTGCTCGACCTCGCGCCGCTCGATCGAGCCGCGCTCCACCAGCTTCCGGTAGATCTCCTCCGTGCGCAGCCGGTTCTCCTCGGAGTGCGTGGTGTAGAACTCGTCGAGGGAGATGTGGAACGCGGCGTAGTCCTCGCGGTGCTCGCGGTGGATCCGCTCGACGTATTCCTCCGGCGGGAGCCCGGCCTTGGCGGCGCTCATCTCGATGGGAGTGCCATGCATGTCGTTGGCGCAGATGAAGGCCACGTCGCGCCCCATCGCCCGCAAGGCCCGGACGTACACGTCGGTCTGGATGGCCTCGACGAAATGGCCCAGGTGGAGGCTGCCGTTCGCGTACGGCAGCGCCATGGTGACCAGCGTCCGCATGCCCGCGGGGGATACCACAACGGAGCCGCTCAGGCGCACACCTCGGTGAGCAGGCGCTCGACGAGCAACCGCTGGTCGGCGCCGCTCTTCAGCGACGCGTCCGCCTCCGCGCAGAGGACCAGCGCGCGCCGCCAGTGCGACCGCGGCCGCCGCCGCGCGCGCTTGTAACCCAGGTATGCCACGTAGGGGTTGGGCACTTTCTGGCCTTTGCCGGACAGCTCGGCCTCGACCTCGGGGAACACGCCGCGCTGGAACTCGTCGTAGCGCAGCTCGCGGGCGCCGCGCGCCGACGTCAGGCTGGAGTACCGGGCGTGATCGGCGAGCGCGCGGCGGACCGCCCCCGCCACCCCGCCCAGGAAAGGCAGCGCCACCGCGGTCGCGTTGGCCTTCCGGCGCAGCTCGTCGTGGAAGAGCTGCAGCGCGCGTCCCAGATCGCCCTCCGAGACCGCCTCGCCCAGGGCGAAGAACTCCTCCTCGCGGACGGGCGCCACCACCGCCTCCACGTCGGCGCGCGAGATGGTCCCGCGCTCGCCGGCGTAGAGGGCAAGCTTCTCCAGCTCCGCCGCGATCAGGCGCAGATCGTCTCCCAGCCGCTGCTTCAGCTCCAGCTCGGCGTCGCGGGCGAGCTTCTTGCCGTGCGGCCGCAGCGCCTCGTCCACGAGCCCGGAGATGTCCAGCGTCTCGATGCCGCGGCCGCGGCGCTCCGCGCGGCGGCGCAGGTGGGCCCCGCTGGCAGAGGCGAGGCGCACCAGCGGGTGCTTGGGCGGGAGCGATCCGGCGACCAGGATGAGGTGGGTCCGGGGCGGCAACCCGCGCTCGACGGCGGCCACCAGCGCCTCCAGATCGTCGGGGGGCGCCGAGATCCGCTGCTCCTCCGCCCAGGAGGACAGCTCCTGGAGCCAGCCCTTGTCGGACTCGTCCGGCGCGGCGCCGACCTCCTTGCGCCATTTCGCGGCGGCAGGCGCGCCGCGGGTGCCGAAGGCCAGGTCCGCGGCGCCCCACCCTGCTCCGCGCACGAGCTTGAGCAGCCGACGCGCGGCATCGCGCTGGCGCTTGCCCTGCCACAGCTCCCGCGCGCGTGCGAGCTCGCGCTCCGCGTCCACCTCGTCCGCGAACGCGTCGGCGCCCTCCACCACCACCGCCTTGGGCGCCGCGAACATGGCGACCGTCACCAGGTGCGAAACGACCTCGCGCGCCCCGGCCGATGCGTCGAGCGATATCAGATTGAGCGTCCGGTCCTTCTCGGGCACCAGCGCACAGGCCAGCTCGCGCGCCGCCCCGCGCGCCAGGTACTCGTCTCCTTCAATCAGGTAGACGGCCTTTGCCTTGCCTTGGGCCGCCGCCTCGAGCAGCTCGCTCAGCTCAGCCACGGCGCAGCTCCCGGATGCCGAGCAGCAGCCGCTCGAGCTGCAAGCGCCCGTTGCCGTTCTGGTCGAGCGCCTCGATCACTTCGGCGCAGAGGCTCGCCTGTCCCAGCAGGGCCGGCGCGGGAACCGCCTGCGACAGCCGGGCGGCGGCCCCGGCCAGCTCCTGCACCTCGACCGCACCGCCCGCCTGGGCGACGAGGAGGTCCCGGGTCCAGGCTTGCACCGCCTCCGCGACGCCGCGCGCAGGGTCGCGCTCGCCGGCTGCTTCCGCCAGGTCGAGCACCTCGCGCTCGTCGGGCGCCGCGAGCGCCGCCTCCACCGACTCGAGCAGCGCGCGGCGGCGCTCCAGCTCCTCCGGGTCCAGGGACAGCGCGCGGCCCAGGCTGCCGTCCGCCCGCGCGGCGCGCTTCCGCGCCTCGTCGGGCGGAGCGCCGCGCTTCACCAGCTCGTCGACCAGCACGTTCTCGGGAAGGGGCGCGAGCTGGATGCGCGCGCACCTCGAGCGCACGGTGGCCAAGAGCGCGTCGGGCTGCTCGCTGACCAGCAGGAAGGTCGTCGCGGGCGGCGGCTCTTCCAGCGTCTTGAGCAGCGTGTTCTGCGCCCGTTCGTTGAGCGCCTCGGCGGGCGCCAACACGGCCACTTTGCGGCGCCCGCGCGCCGCCGCCAGCGCGAGCCTGCGCGAGAGCGCGCGCACCTCGTCCACGCGGATCTCGCGCGACGGCGCCCCATCCAGGTCGGCCCGCGAGACGATCCCGCGGGCCACCGCCTCGCTCTGCGGCAGCACCCACATCACGTCGGGGTAGTTGCCTCGCGCGATGGAGGCGCAAGCGGGGCAGGACCCGCAGGGTTGCTCGGCGGAGTCCGACTCGCAGTTCGCCGCCTGCGCGAAGAGGCGCGCGAGCAGCTCCTTGCCTACTCCGGCCGGCCCCGCGAGCAAGTACGCATGGTGCGGCTGCCCCCGCTCCAGGGCCGAGCGGAGGAGGCGCACCGCGCGATCCTGTCCCGCGATCTGGCGCCACGGCATGTCCGGTGCTGTACCGGCGCGGGCCGCGGCGCGCAACCGCAAACTCCCGCCG
>DATFUN010000338.1:0-2766 GCA_035260805.1 Myxococcales bacterium
GTCCCGCCCCGGGGCGGGACGCGTTGCGTCATGATCCTATCCTTCTGCTTTTTCGCGCGCGTGCGCACTCTGGTCGCGCGCGGAACGTCTTGTCGAGCGCTTGGTGTCCCGCTCCGCGTCCGTCTGAGCGCGTGGTTCACCCGGTTGAGCTCACTGTCTGGTTTGGAACACTTTCGGCGGAGATGCCCGGTCCAGCTGCGGGCGATGCTGCGGTCAAACGCAGCGACGGTGCCCTTCCCTTGCACGCGAGCGGAATCTCTTCCGCCGGTGCGGTCTACCCTCCTTGAAGAGCAATGGAGACCCCAGGTCGCGCGTCCTCGGACCGGGAGTGGACACCTGGTGCTCGACCGCATTGCCGACCCTTTCACACCGGGAAAGTTGTGCGCTCCCTTCCCTCTGCGTGGCGCATCCCGCAGACGCCCGGATGCGCGATCTGGCGTCCCCGTGGGCGCCGTCGCGGCTGCGAGAACAATGCTGCGGCCGTTTCGATGTGCGGTAGAAACCGGGCGTGGCCCGCGTGCTGGTCATCGAGGACGATCGCGCCATCGCGCTCGGGCTGCGCCTGAACCTGCGGCGGGAGGGGCACGAGGTGGTCTTGATCCACGACGGCGAGGTGGGTCTCGCCGAGGCGCAGAAGCCGGACGTGGACCTGGTCCTGCTCGACGTGATGCTCCCCGGCCGGAACGGGTACGAGCTGCTCAAGGAGCTCCGGCGGCGCGCGGTGCAGACGCCGGTCCTGATGCTCACCGCCAAGGGCATGGAGGGGGACAAGATCCTGGGCCTCAAGCTGGGCGCCGACGACTACCTCGCCAAACCCTTCGGCCTGGGCGAGCTGCTCGCGCGCGTGGAGGCGCTCTTGCGCCGCCGGCCGCCCCGCGACGACCGCGCCGCCGACCGCATCAAGTTCGGCGAGATCGAGGCGGACCTCGGCGCGCAGACGGTGGCGCGCAACGGAGCGCCGGTCGAGGTGACCCCGCAGGAGTTCAAGGTGCTGCGGCTCTTCCTCCAGTCCGGCGGCCGGGCGCTGAGCCGCGACGACATCCTCGCCCGCTGCTGGGGCGCGGAGTACGAGGGGACGCCGCGCACGGTCGACAACTTCGTCCGATCGCTGCGGGTCAAGCTGGAGCGCGATCCGGAGCAGCCGCGCCATTTCCTGACCGTGCGCGGCCACGGGTACCGCTTCGAAAGGTGAGCTGCCGTCAATGCGTATACTGAATACCGATCTGCCGGGCGTCCTCCTCGTCGACCCGGACCTGTTCCGCGACCCGCGCGGCTACTTCCTGGAGACCTTCCACGAGCGCAAGTACCGCGAAGCGGGCATCGCGCACTCGTTCGTCCAGGACAACCAGTCGCGCTCCACCCGCGGCACCCTGCGCGGCCTGCACGCGCAGCTCCGGAAGCCCCAGGGCAAGCTGGTCCGCGCGCTGCAAGGCGAGATCTTCGACGTGGCGGTGGACATCCGCCCCGGCTCCCCCACCTTCGGGAAGTGGACCGGCGCGAAGCTCTCCGCGGACGACTTCCGCCAGATGTTCATCCCGCCCGGCTTCGCCCACGGCTTCTGCGTCCTGAGCGACGTCGCAGAGGTGGCCTACAAGTGCACCGATTTCTACGACCGTTCCGACGAGATCGGCCTGCGCTGGAACGACCCCGCCGTCGGCATCGCCTGGCCCATCCGCGACCCGCTGCTCTCGGACAAGGACGCCGCGCTCCCCACGCTCGCGGAGCTGCGTCCCCGCCTGGGGAAGTGAGCCGCCTGCTTCGGCGTGATCACGACGCCATGCCGCTCCCTGATCCGGGCCGCATCGACCGTCTCGGGGTACAAATCTAGCGGTTTCCGGCGGGGAAGAACTTCCCGCCGCTGCGGGACAGATCGACCAGCATGGGTGCCGGGGTGAAGCGGGGGCCGAAGCGGTCCCGGTACGCCGAGAGGCGATGCACGACTTGCTCCGCGCCTAGTGAGTCCGCGTAGCGGAACGGGCCGCCGCGGAAGGGAGGGAAGCCCAGGCCGAACACGGCGCCTACGTCTCCGTCGCGCGCGGAGCGGAGGATCTTCTCCCCGAGGCAGTGCGCCGCCTCGTTCACCATCTGCAGAACGCAGCGCTCGGCGATCTCCTCGCGCGGCGGCGAGCTGCGCTTCTGCCCCCCGGGGAGAAGATCGTAGACGCCGCGGTCGACTTCCTTGTGGCCCTTCTCCTTGCCTTCGCCGTACCTGTAGAAGCCCTTCTTCGCCTTGCGCCCGAGGCGCCCGTCCTGGGCCACCTTCTCGAATCCCTCCGGCGGCTTCATCCGCTCGCCGAACGCCTCGGACATGATGTGCGCCACCTTGCCGCCCACGTCGATGCCCACCTCGTCGAGGAGCTGCATGGGACCGACCGGGAACCCGAAGTCGACCAGCGCCGCGTCGATGTCCTCGACCGCCGCTCCCTCGACGAGCAGGTACGACGCCTCGTTCATGTACGGCGCCAGGATGCGGCTGGTGTAGAAGCCGACCCCGTCGTTCACCACGATCACCGTCTTGCCGATGCGCTTCCCCAGCGCGACCGCGGTGGCGACCGCCTGCGGGCCGGTCTCCGGCGCGCGCACCACCTCCAGGAGCGGCATCTTGTCGACAGGGGAGAAGAAGTGCATGCCGACCACGCCCTCGGGACGCGCGGCGGGCTCCGCGATCCGTCCGATGGGAATGGACGATGTATTCGAGGCGAACAGCGCGGACGGCGCCTCCCGCTCGACCTCGCGGAGCGTGTCCTGCTTGAGCTTCAGGTCCTC
>DATFUN010000339.1:0-8911 GCA_035260805.1 Myxococcales bacterium
CGTCGTTCGACCCGCGCTCGGCCAGCGCGTAGCGCTCCTCGCTCTGCCTCAGGGCGCGCTCGGCGCGGCGGCGCTCGGAGATGTCGAGCATCGTCCCGCTGATCGTCGGGGTGCCTCCGAGATCGGTGCGCGCGCCGTGCACCTCCACGTCCACCGGCGACCCGTCCTTCCGCCGGGCGTGGAACGTGTAGTGCATGCTCTGCACCTCGCCGGCGAGCCGCCGGCGGACGTTCTCGCGGACCAACGGCCAGTCCGGCTCGAAGACGAGCTGCTCGAGGGGGACCCCGCCGTGGGCGAAGTCCTCGGGGTCATAGCCGAGGATCTCGCAGAACGTGGGGTTCGCGTAGACCACCCGGCCGTCCTGGACGACGTAGATGCCGGCGATGGACTGCTCCACCAGCGCCCGGAACCGGTCCTCGCCAGGGGCCAGGGGTTCGCGCGTCGGCGCTGCCGCCGGTGCCTGCTCCTGCGCGCTCATCCTCGGCATCCGTCTCCCGTCCGCCGTGAAATTCTGTGGCAGCGACCGGGAGAATGCAAAGCGGCATGGTACAAGCCGTTCACCATGCACTCGTGGGCGCGCGAGCTGCTCTCTTTCAGCCTGCTGTCCCTGTCGGCCGTGTTCTTCGTCGTCGACCCCATGGGGGCGGTCCCCGTCTTCGTCGCCATGACCCAGGGCGACTCCGAGGAGAAGCGGCGGCGCATGGCGCGCCGCGCCTCGCTCACCGCCTTCGTGATCCTGACCGTGTTCGCCGTCGCCGGGACGGTCATCTTCCGCCTGCTCGGGGTCACGCTCGGCGCCTTCAAGGTCGCGGGCGGCATCCTGCTCCTGCTCACCTCCATCGACATGCTGCGCGCGCAGCAGGTCCGCACCCGAATCATCCCGGAGGAGGAGCAGGAAGGCGCCGAGAAGGACGACGTCGCAATCTTCCCCCTGGCCATCCCGCTGCTCGCGGGTCCCGGAGCGATCGCCACCGTGACCGCGCTGATGGGGCGGGCGGGCCGCGTGCTGTTCGCGGTGCCGGTGATCCTCTCCATCGCCGTCACCTGCGCGGCGAGCTATGCAATGCTGCGGGCGGCGGGGCGGATCTCCCTGTTCCTCGGCGTCACCGGGCTCAACGTCATGAACCGAATCATCGGCCTCATCATCGGCGCACTGGCGGTGCAGTTCGTCTTCGACGGACTCAGGGACACGTTTCCGAGGCTGTTCGCTTGAGGCCGATCCTCCTCGCGCTGGCGCTGTGCGCCGGCTGCGCGCTTCCGGTGGTCAGCGCCGGCACCTTCCTGCCCGCCGGAGATCTGCAGAAGGGGCAGGTGCAGGTCGGCCTCTCGATGGAGGCGGGGCGCGTGCTGGCCGGGCCCAGCGACGTCCCGGACAACACCGTCGCTCCGGACACGAGCAAGTGGGAGGTGCTCACCTGGGTCGCGTCCGACGCGTCGATCCGCTGGCAGGCCCTCTACCACCTGACGCTCGAGGCCCAGCTGAAGCTGAGCAATCCGATCTCTCCCTTCAGCCCCGCGCTGGTGGGCGGCGCGCTGGGCGCGCGTCTGCGCCTCTACGACCTGCAGCAGGGCGAAGGCCTGGCGTTCGAGATCGGCATGCGCTTCGTGGGGGTGGGGGTCGAGCAGGAGTTGGTGCGCAGCCAGGACGGCCGCACGCAGACCGATCTGTGGAAGTACCGCGCCTTCGGCGTCGAGGTGCCGCTGATCGCCACCTACCGCGTGTCGCCGGAGCTGGCGCTGACCGGGTCGCCGTTCCTGCGCGCCTACTGGATCCGGGCCTGGCACGAGAGCTTCCAGCCCGACGGGACGGAGACGCTCACCCGCCTGCAGTGGACGCCGGTGCTCGCGGCCGGCGTGGGCGCGTCGCTGGCGATGGACTTCGGCATCGTGCAGGTGGCCCCCGGATGCGCGCTGGAGCTCGCCACGCGAGCCGGGCCCAAGGCCCCGACCAAGCTGCTCGTCGAGCCGGGCATCTCGGTCGGAGTCCGTTTTTGATGGGCGTGTTCGCCGCGGTGCTCGAGTGGGCGATCTTCCTCGTCCTCTTCCCCTTCCTGGTGCTGCACCCGCGCGTGCGCCAGGGCATCGGGCGCCGCCTGGGGCTGTACCGCGAGGACATCGTGCTCGGCCCGGGACCCCGCGTCTGGTTGCACGGCGCATCGGCCGGCGACGTCCTCGGCCTGGTGCCCATCGTGCGCGAGCTGAAGGCGCTGCGTCCCGACGCCCGCGTGCTCGTCTCCGCCATCACCGACTCCGGCGCCTCGATGGCCGAGCAGCGGCTGATCGCCAGCGGCCTCGCCGACGCGGTGACCTTCCTGCCGTACGATCTGCCTGGCCCCTGCCGGCGGGCGATCGCGGCGCTGCGGCCCGACGTCCTGGTCCTCGAGTACACCGAGCTGTGGCCGCAGCTCATCCGCGCCGCCTCGCGCGCGGGCGTCCGGCTGGCGATGACCAACGGCCGCATCTCCCCGGGGAACCTCGGCCGCTACCGGCTCCTCTTCGCGCTGGCCGGAAACCTGCTCGAGGAGTTCGACGTCCTGATGATGCGCGCCGACGACGAGGCCGAGCGCGCGCTGCAGCTCGGGGCGCCTCGCGACCGGGTGCACGTCACCGGGAACACCAAGTTCGACGCGCTGGCGGTGAGCGTCCCCGACGCCGTAGACGAGGACCTCCGCCAGGCGCTGGGGCTGGGTGGCGAGCGGCTGTGGGTGTGCGGTTCCACCCACGAGGGCGAGGAGGGTCCGCTCCTCGACGCGTACGCGGCGCTGCGCCGCGACTTTCCGGATCTGCGCCTGGTGCTCGCTCCCAGGTACGTCGAGCGCGCGGGCCGGGTGCTGGCCGCCGCGCGCGAGCGCGGGCTGCCCTCGCGGCTGCGCTCCGAGCGCGGCGGCAGCGAGGCGGTGGTGGTGCTGGACACCATCGGCGAGCTGGTGCGCGTCTACCAGCTCGCCACGGTGGTCTTCGTGGGAGGAAGCTTCACCCGGCGTGGCGGGCAGAACATCCTCGAGCCCGCCGCCTGCGGCAAGCCGGTGCTGTTCGGTCCGCGCATGGAGAACTTCCAGGACAGCGTGCAGGTCTTGGTGGGGCGGGGCGGCCTGCAAGTGCGCGACCCTGCTGCGCTGCAACGCATCCTGCACGATCTGCTCGGGCGGCCCGACGAGATCCGGACCCTGGGCCAGCTCGCGCGCGAGGCGGTGTCGGCGGTCCGCGGCGCCAGCGCCCGCGACGCGCGCCTCATCGCCGACCTCATCCCGGAGGCGGCGTGAGCAGTTTCTGGTGGCGCCGGGACGAGCCGGCCTGGGCGGAGGTGGCGCTCTGGCCCCTCTCCTTGGCCTCGCTGGCGTACCGCGGCGGAGCGGCCCTCTCGCGCGGGAGCATCCGCCCCGTTCGCGCCGGAGCGCCGGTCATCTCGGTAGGGAACCTGGTGGTGGGAGGCGCTGGCAAGACCCCCGTCGCGCTGGAGCTGGCGGAGCGGCTCCTTCGCCGCGGCAAGCAGCCCGCCTTGCTCAGCCGCGGCTACGGCCGCCGGGCGAGGCATCCACTGGAGGTGCTCGAGCGCACGCCTTGCGACCTCGCCGGAGACGAGCCGCTCCTCCTCAAGCGGCGCTGTCCCCGGCTCCGGGTGCTGGTCGGCCCCCGGCGCGCGCTGCTGGCCTCGCAGGCGGTCGCGCGCGGCGCCGACGTGCTCTTGCTCGACGACGGGCTGCAGCACCACGAGCTCGAGCGGGACCTCGACGTGGTGGTGATGGACGCCTCGAACCCGGTGGGCAACGGCCGGCTGCTGCCGCGGGGACCGCTGCGCGAGCCGCTCGATTCGCTAGGGCGCGTGCGCCGCGGCCTGCTGTGGCTCACGCGCTGCGATCTTCCGCGCGCGGCGGAGCTGCCCCGCCTCCCCCTCTCCGGACCGGTGGAAAGCGCCTTCGTGGCGCGCGACGCGCAGCCCTTGGACGGCAAGGCGGCCTTCCTCTTCGCCGGCCTGGCGCGCCCGCCGTCCTTCGACGCGCTGGTGCGCTCGCGCGGCGCGAAGGTGCTCGGGAGCCGCTGGTTCGGCGACCACCACGCCTACTCGTCCCGGGACCTGCAGCAGCTCCGCCGCGCGGCCGAGCTGGCCGGCGCAGAGGTCCTGGTCACCACCGAGAAGGATGCGGTCCGGCTGAGGCCGTCGGACCTGACCGGACCGCCGCCCGTGGTCTCGGTTCCGGTCGACCTGCGCATCCTGGCGGGCGAAGGCGCGCTGGAGGCCGCCCTGGACGAGGTGCTGCGGTGAAGGGGCGCTGGGCGCGGTTCGTGCTCGCGCTCGGCGAGGCCCTGGGCAGCGCCGCATGGGCGCTGGGACTGCGCAAGCGGGTGGCGCTCGACGGGCTGCGGCGCGCGTTCCCCGACCGGACCGAGCAGGAGCGGCGGGCGACGGGCCGCGCCGCGTACCGCCAGCTCGGGCGCAGCCTCGCCGAGGTCGCGCTGGCGCCAGGCGTGCGCGACCCGGAGCTCGCGGATCTGGTCCGTTTCGACAACTGGGACCTCTACGAGTCCGCCCGGGCGCTCGGCCGCGGCGTGGTGGTGGCAGTCGCGCACTTCGGAAACTGGGAGCTGCTTGCGCGGGCGTGCGCCCGCCGCGGCGTGCCGCTCACCGCGATCACGCGGGTGCTGCGCGGGCGGCTCAACCAGCAGCTCCTCGCCGCCCGCCGGGAAGGAGGGTTGCGCGAGCTGCCCGACAAGGGATCTACCGGCGCGGCGACGCGGCTCCTCCGGCGCGGCGAGACGCTCGCGGTGGTGGTCGATCAGAACATGCGCCCCTCGCGCGGCATCTTCGTCGACTTCTTCGGGGAGCCGGCCTGCACCACGCCGGCCGCCGCTGTGCTCTCGCTGCGCTCCGGCGCGCCCTTGTTGGCGGCGTTCCCCGTCCGGGCAGCCGACGGAACGCACCGGGTGCGGCTTGTGGGCCCGTTCGCGCCGCCGCCCGGGACGCGTGGCCGCTCCGCCGTCCTGGCGCTCACCCAGGAGGTGACTTCCGCGGTGGAGCGCGCGGTCCGCGAGCATCCCGATCACTGGTTCTGGGTGCACCGCCGCTGGAAGACGCGCCCTTCTGGAAGCGCTCCCGCCGGCCGCGCGCCGAACTTGCCGCCCCCGAGGAATTCGTGAGAGACACCGCCTCCATGCAGCGCAACGCCGAGCTGCGCTCGATCCTCGACCGCTTCGCCGGCGCGCGCATCGCCGTGGTGGGGGACCTGGTCGCCGACGAGTACCTCTACGGCGAGACCGAGCGCGTCAGCCGCGAGGCGCCGGTGCTCATCGTCCGGTACGAGTCGAGCGACCTGAAACCCGGCTGCGGCGCGAATGCGGTCGCCAACCTCTGCGCGCTGGGAGCCCGCGTCCTGCCGGTGGGCCTGGTCGGGGATGACGCGACCGGAGCGCGCCTCCGGCAGCTCCTCGAAGAGGCAGGCGCGGACATCTCGGGCGTCCTCTCCATGCCGGGCGTCTCCACCGCGACCAAGACCCGCGTCCTGGCCGGCGGCAAGAACACCCGGCGCCAGCAGATGCTGCGCATCGACCGGGACGGCCCTGGCGCGCCGCCCGCCGCGCTGCTCGCGCGGCTTCTGCGCGCCGTGAAGGAAGCCGCCCGGAACGCCGACGCGGTGATGGTGTCGGACTACGGAGCCGGGTTGTTCAGCCCTCCCGTGGTCGAGGCGGTGCTCGGCCTGGCCAGGCAAGGCCACGTCGTCTGCGCCGATTCTCGCTACGGCCTTTCGCAGTACCGGGGCGTGACCCAGGCCAAGCCCAACGAGGTGGAGCTGGAGCAGCTCGCCGGCCGTCCGCTGGGCGGAGACCTGGGCGCCATCGAGGAGGCCGGCCGCGAGCTGCTCCGGTCGCTCTCGGCCAGCTCGCTCCTGATCACGCGCGGACGTGCGGGAATGCTGCTCCTGCGGCCCGGCGCGCCCGCCGCCGCGTTGCCCGTGCACGGCTCGGCCACCGCCGTGGACGTGACCGGCGCGGGCGACACGGTGATGGCTGCCAATACGCTGGGCATCGCCTGCGGGGCCGACCCGGTCCAGGCCGCGCGCCTCGCCAACGTGGCCGGGTCCTTGGTGGTGCAGAAGCCGGGCACCGCCACGGTGAGCGCGGGCGAGCTGCGCAAGGAGCTTCTCCGCGCGGCCATCGCCGGGCCGGAGCTCCTCGAGCGCTCGCCGGCGTTCCGCGCGGGCGCGCAGGAGCCGGCGCGCCGGCGGAGGGCCCGGCGGTGAACAAGCTGGTGCCGCTCGCGCAGGCCGTCCTTGCACGCGAATCGGCGCGCGCGCAGGGCAGGGTGGTCGCGGTGGCCAACGGCGCCTTCGACCTGCTCCACGTGGGCCACGTCCGCTACTTGCAGGGAGCCAAGGACCTCACCCGCGGAGGCTTGCTGGTGGTGGGGGTCAACACCGATCGCAGCGTGCAGGCCAGCAAGGGGCCCCGCCGCCCCGTCCTCCCGGAGGGCGAGCGCGCCGAGCTGGTCGCGGCGCTCGGATGCGTCGACCTGGTGGTGCTGTTCGACGAACCCGACGCCGTCGGGCTGCTCACCGCGCTCCGTCCGGATCTGCACGTGAAAGGCACCGACTACACGGCGGAGTCCGTCCCCGAGCGCGAGGTCGTCGCCCGGCTGGGCGGGCGCACCGCCATCGCCGGAGACGCGAAGGACCACTCGACCACCGATCTGCTGGCGCGCATCCGGGAGCTCTCGTGAAGCTGTCCGCCGCGGTGGTGGCGCAGGACGAGGCGGAGCGCATCGGCGGCTGCATCGAGTCGGTGCGGGGATTCTGCGACGAGGTGCTGGTGGTGGACGGAGGCTCCCGGGACGGGACGCGCGAGGTGGCGGCGGGCCTGGGCGCGCGCGTGGTCGAGCGGCCGTTCGACGATTTCGCCCGCCAGCACGAGTTCGCGCGCACCGAGGCGCGCGGCGAGTGGATCCTCTCCATCGACGCCGACGAGCGCGCCTCGCCCGAGCTGGCGGCGGCCGCCGCCGGCGCGCTAGGTGGGGCGGCGAGCGCGTACGCGCTCCCGTTCAAGAACCACTTCCGGGGGGTCTGGCTGCGCCACGGCGGGTTGTGGCCCGACCGCCACGTGCGCCTCTTCCGCAAGGACCACTGCCGGTACGACCCGGACCGGCCGGTGCACGAGAAGCTCCTCGTCGAGGGGACCACCGCGCGCCTGGACGCGCCCGTCCTGCACCTCACCTGGGGATCGCTCGCGCACTGCCTCGCCAAGATGGAGCGCTACGGCGAGCGCGCCGCGCAGGCGCTGTTCGCGCAGGGCCGCCGGGGAGCCGCTTGGGAGGTGGCGCTGCGGCCGCTGTGGAGGTTCGTGCGGGCTTACCTCTTCCGCGCCGGGTTCCTCGATGGCGCCGCAGGGGCGGCCATGGCCTGGGCGCGCGCCTACGAGGCGTACGCGCGGTACGCCCGCCTGTGGGAGCTGTCGCGCTTCCCCGGCTCGGCCCGGGACGCGCTGCGCTGACCCGTGGTATCAGGGCGCGATGCCGATCGCGCCGGAGCTGAAGGAGATCCTCGCCTGCCCCAAGTGCAAGGGCGAGCTGGAGTTCCGCGACGCGCAGGACGAGATCGTCTGCCACCATTGCAAGCTCGTCTACCGCGTCGAGGAAGACATCCCGGTCATGCTGGTGGACGAAGCGAGGCCGCTGGAGGCCTGATGGCGCGGGCCGGCCGGGTGCTAGTCGTCCAGCCGGCGTTCCTGGGCGACGTGGTGTTCACTTCCGCCCTGGTCGACGCGCTGGCGGAGCGGTTCGCCGAGGTGGACGTCTGCGTGACCCCGCGAGGCCACGACGCCGCTCTCGCAATGCCCCGGGCCGCCCGGGTGCACGTCTTCGACAAGCGCGGGGAGGACAAAGGCCCGTCGGGTTTGTGGCGGACGGTCCGGCGGCTGCGCGAGCAAAGGTACGACGCGGCGGCGCTGCCGCACCGGTCGCCGCGGAGCGCGCTGCTCGCCTGGCTCGCGGGTATCCCGCGGCGTGTGGGCTTCCGAGGCGCCCCTGGGTCGCCGCTCTACACCGAGCGGGTCGCCGAGCCGGCCGGCTCTTTCGTCGCGCGCGAGGGCGCGCTGGCGCGAGCGTTCGGCGCGGAGCCGCGCCCGATGCGCCTCGCCGCCCGGCCCGAGTGGGTGCGCGCGGCGGAGGAGCGACTGCGCGGCTGGTCCGCGCCCCCCGCCGCGCTCTGCGTCGGCTCGGAGTGGGAGACGAAGATCTGGCCGGCGGACCATTTCGCGGCGCTGGCCGATCGCCTCGCCGAGCGCGGGCTTACGCCGGTCCTGCTGGGGGGACCTCGCGAGAAGGCGCTGGCGGAGGCGGTGCAGGCGCGCGCGGGGGCGCGCTGCGTGGACACGACCGGCAATCCGATCGGCGAGGCGCTCGCCATCCTCTCGCGCAGCGCGATCTGCGTGGGCGGGGACAGCGGCCTGGTCCACGCGGCGCGCGCGCTGGGCATTCCCACCGTGGCCCTGTTCGGGCCGACCGACCCTTCCCTGCACGACCTGGGCGCGGGGCAGCGCGCCGTGACGCTCGGCCTCGATTGCTCGCCGTGCAGCGCGCACGGGCAGCGCCGCTGCCCGCTGGGGCATCACCGCTGCCTGCGGGACCTTTCCGCCGCCGCCGTGCTGGAGCATTGCGAGGCGGTGCTGGCGTGACCGCGGACGCGCGGCTCGATCCTCCGCCCGGGCCGGCCGCGCGCGCCCTCGCCTGGTTCGCCGCGCTGGCGCTGCCGCTCGGCGGAGATCGCCCTGACCCGGCCGAGATGCGCCGCGCGCTGGTAGTCCGACCCGACGATCGGATGGGAAATGCCTTGCTCACCGTGCCGCTCGCGCTGGCGCTGCGCGACGCCCTTCCTCGCGCGCGCATCGACCTCCTGCTCGCGCGGCGACGGGCCGCCGTCGCCGA
>DATFUN010000340.1:0-4440 GCA_035260805.1 Myxococcales bacterium
GCCCCCGCCTGCGCCGGCTGGCCGGGCGTGAGCGTGGGCCGCGGTAGGGGCGGCGGAGCAGGGCGTCGCGAAGGCGGCGGGCGGTTGCGGGCGGGGCCGGGCGCGGGCGGCTGAGGAGCCGGCGGAGGCGGGCTCGCGGCTGGAGGCTCCGGAGCGGGCGGCGCCACGGGCTGCGCGGCGACCGGCTCCGGCTCGAGAGGGGGATCGAGCTCCACGGGCTCCGGCTCGGGCGCCGGCACCGGATCGGACTCGGTAGACACCAGCGCAGGTACCGGATCGAGCGCGGGGTACTCCGCCGCCGGCGCCTCGATCGCGGGGGACGCGAGATCGAAGGCGGCCGGCCCTTCCTCCGCCGCCGGCTCCGGCGTTGTGGGTTGCGGCGGAAGGGGCGTGACCGGGATCGCGCGAGTGACGAGCTGCACGGCTCCCAGGCGCTTGGGGGCGGCCTGCGGAGCAGGTGGATCCATCGCGCGATCGACGGCGGCGGCCGCGGCCTCGAAGGCCGCGAACGGATCGAAGAGGTCGGATCCGTCGTCCTGCTGCTCGTTGATCACCGTCTGGGCGCCGGCGCGCGGCGCGGAGCGCGAAGCCTCCGGCATGCGCGCCGGCGCGGCAGGCGCATCCTTCAACGGCGGCGGCGGGGGGCCGCCCATCCACGCCACCAGCTCGCGGCCCGCATCGTCCGCCCCGAGGAGCCACAGCGTCATGCCCGCATCCGGCTCGGGCTGCACGCGCTCGACTACCGAAGTGGCGCTGAAACAATGCGTCCCGTCCGAGAGCCGCGCCTGGATCCGCACCACGGTGTCGAGCGGCTTGGGCTCCGCCGTGCGCAGCAGGAAGCGCCGCGACCGCAGCTCGGGATGGCGCGATCGGACTTCGTCGAGGGTCGCGCAGGGCAGCTCGAGCTGCAACACGGACGCGCGCTTGCGGCCGGGGCCCCCCGGCCGCTGGGAACCCCCCTCGCTCATGACGCAATTGTGCCCGCCGCGGGCAGCGCACACCAAGAAACCGGCTCGAGGCACTTCGCCCTACATTTCGGCACGGCGCCGCGTTACGCTTCCTTTCGTGGACGCGCGGCTGGAAGACTTCGTCGGGCTCCTGCGCCAGAACGGGCTGCGGGTGTCGCCGGCCGAGGTGGCCGACGCGGCTCGCGGGACGATGCTGATCGGCCTCGAGCAGCGCGATCCGTTCCGCGCCGCTCTCCGCGCCACCCTCGTCAAGCGCGGCCCCGATGCCGCCGTGTTCGACCGCCTCTTCGACCTGTATTTCCTGGGAGTGAAGGACCTGGTCGAGGGACTCTCCGGCTCGCTTCTCGATGCTCTCGAAGCCGAGAAGCTCAGCGAGGCCGACCTCGAGGAGGCGGCGAGGCTGCTCGCCCAGATGCAGCTTTCGCCGCTGACCGAGGCGCTGGTGAACGGCCGCGCAGCCGAGCTCGCGCGCCTGCTCCGCCAGGCCACCCTCAGCCTCGATTTCCGGGGGTTGCAGAACCCGCTGCAGCGCGGGTTCTACGCGCGCAGGCTGCTCCAGGCCGCCGGTGGGACGCGCGCCGAGCAGGAGCTGCAGGAGTTCCTGCTGCGGCTGGGCCGGCAGGGCCTGGATCCAGCGGCGCTGGAGGTGGTCTCGCGGCGGGTGAGCCACACGCTCAAGGCGCTGGAGGAGGCTGCCCGGCGCGTCGCCGAGCGCGAGCAGAAGGCGCGCGATCCCGAGCAGAGGGGCGAGTCGGGCCTCTTGCAGCGCAACCTCGCCTCGCTCACGCCCGCGGAGGTGGAGCGGATGCGGGCGGTGGTGCGGCGCCTCGCCGAGCGCCTGAAGACGCGTCTCACCCGCAAGCGCAAGGTGCGCCGGCGGGGCGTCCTCTCCGTCCGGCGCACGCTGCGCAAAAATCTTGAGACGGGCGGCTTTCCGGCCCGGCTCGTCTTCCGCAGCAAGCGGCCCGAGCGCCCGGAGATCCTGGTGCTCTGCGACGTCTCGGACTCGGTGCGGAACGTCTCGCGCCTCATGCTCCAGTTCGTCTACACGCTGCAGGAGCTCTACTCGCGGGTGCGCAGCTTCGTGTTCGTCAGCGAGATCGGCGAGGTCACCCACCTGTTCAAGAAGATGGACGTCTCGGCGGCGGTCGATCTCGCCACGGCGGGCAGGGTGATCAACGTCGCGGCGAACTCGAACTACGGCAATGCGCTCAAGATGTTCCACACCACCTGGCTGGGATCGGTCACCCGCCGGTCGACGGTGATCGTGATCGGCGACGGCCGCACCAACTACAACCCTCCGAACGCCTGGGTGCTCGGCGAGATCAAGCGCAAGGCGCGCCGGGTGATCTGGCTATGTCCGGAGGACTCGGGCAGCTGGGGATTCGGCGACAGCGAGATGCCGCTCTACGCGCGCCACTGCACACGGATCGAGGTCGTCAAGTCGGTGGACGACCTGGGCCGCGTCGCGGCGGAGCTGATGCCCTGAGTGCGCGGGGGTCCGCTCCATGTTAGGACCGCCGCCGGAGCCAACTGCCTTGAATCGCCCGCCCATCCCCGACTGGCAGGAGCAGCTCCAGACGAGCTTGCGCCGCGCGCAGGAGGCGATCGCCCGCGGCAGCACGCAGCAGGAGCAGATGGTCCGCGAGTGGACCGAGAGCCTGCGGACGGCCTATCCGGACTGGGGCCGGGAGCGCTGGCAGCGGCGCCTGGAACGCAAGCTGCGCCGGCGCGCCGAGCGCGAGGCGCGCATCGCCAATGCCAGCCTGTTCGAGGGATACCTGTGGCTCCTGGGCGCGATCGTCCTCTTCATCGTCGCCTTGAGCGCGCTGCCGTTCCTGTGGTGGCTGATCTTCCCCGCCGCGGGGCTCGGCAGCCGCGGTACCCGCGTCATCGCCCGGCACGCGGGGATCACCCGGGCCACGGTCACCGTCGACGCCGGGGTTCCGGTGGGCAGCCGCGCCCCGGCTGGGCAGCAGACGGTCGACGACCAGTCGCGCGCCCGCGCGCAGCGATTCGGGTCGCTCGGGAACCGGTCGTCCTCGTTCGGGGGCCTGACCATGCGCGCCCCCGCGCCGGCGGCCGGCGCGCCTGCCCAGATGGATCCGCGGGACGCGCGCGTGGACGGCATCTGCGACAAGATCCTCGCCGAGCTGCGCGTCGCTCCAGAGGTGGTCAAGGAGATCTTCCGCAAGCCGGAGGAGACCATCGCCTCGCTCCGGACCACTTGCCGCGACCTGACGCGGCGCGAGCGCGAGGTGCGGAAGTTCCTCTCCCCCGAGGAGGACCTGCGCCTCTCCCGCGAGCACGATGCCCTGCGCAAGCGGGTGGAGACCGAGGCCGACGAGGTCGCCAAGCTGCGCCTCTCCTCGGCGCTGGCGGCGCTGGAGCAGCAGCGCGATCAGCGCCAGGAGCTGGCGCGCAGCGCCGCCCGCTTCGACGCCGAGCACACCCGCATCTCCTACACGCTGGAGAGCCTGTACACGCAGATCGTCCGCATGCGCTCGGCGGACTCGGCCTCGGTGGACGTGGCCGGCGCCGGGCTGCGGCGCAGCCTCGACATGCTCAGCGAGGAGGTCAATGCGCTGGCCGACGCCCTGGAGAAGGTGAACCGCGGCGAGGCGGCGAAGATGAAGAAGGTCGCCGAAGGGCCGGCGGCCGATTCCGACGGCGCGCCTCCGGCGGCGGGCCAGCGCGAGAAGGCGTGATGATCCACACCGTGAACGGACATACTCCGCGGCTAGGACGCGAGGTCTTCATCGCGCCGACCGCCACCGTCGCGGGCGACGTCGTGCTCGGGGATCGCGCCAGCATCTGGTACGGCTGCGTGGTTCGCTGCGAGGAGCAGAGGATCGAGATCGGCGAGGAGACCAACATCCAGGACCTGTCGGTCATCCACGTCACCAACAAGCGCTTCGGAACCCGGATCGGCGCGCGCGTCACCGTCGGTCACCGCGTGGTCCTGCACGCCTGCACGATCTCGGACCTGTGCCTGATCGGCATCGGCGCCGTGGTCCTCGATCAGGCGGTGATCGGAAGCGAGAGCATCGTGGGGGCGGGCAGCGTGGTGACGCCCGGGACGCAGATCCCACCCCGGGTGCTGGCCCTCGGGTCGCCGGCGCGCGTCAAGCGGCCGCTCACCGACCAGGAACTGGAGCACATCCGCTGGAATGCGGCAGACTACGTCAAGCTGGCCGGGATGCATGGCCGGGGGGCTTGATGGACCGCTTCACCGTTCTGCGCGGATCGCTGCTCTTGCGTGAGTTCAGCGACGTGGGCGTCCGCATCCTCGCCGATGCTTGCGAGGAGCGCGCCGTCGGGCGCGGCACGTACGCCTTCCGCGCCGGCGAGCCCTCGACCGGGCTGTGCTTCATCGGCCGCGGTACCCTGCAGATGCAGGTCCGCGAGGGCGGGCAGCCGCTGGGCGACCTCAAGGCCGGCGACACGCTGGGCAATTTCGCGCTGCTCGCCG